>CAZDIU010000012.1:0-38174 GCA_964505535.1 uncultured Desulfobacterales bacterium
GGGGATTCCATGCCGATGGCGTAACATCAGTTACTTAACCTCCTTTTTAAAAAGGAGGAAACCGTCCGTCTGCGCAGCCTCACCTGCTGATCTTTCCCGCAGACAGACTTTCCAGATAAAAGCGGGTGATGGGATCAGCGTTTTCAAAACTGTGGGCTGCATCCTTATTCTTCGCGGCCATTTCTGCACGCACGCCGTCTGCAAGTTTTTTCCCCAGTTCCACACCAAACTGGTCAAAGGGATTGATGCCCCAGACAAATGCCTCAAAAACCGTGCGGTGTTCATAAAAAGCCAGCAGCCGTCCCACATTTTCCGGAGACAAATCTTCCAGCAGAATGGTCGAAGATGGCCGGTTTCCCTCAAAGGATCGGGCCGGATCCTCTTCATTTTCTCTGCCCAGAGCCAAAGCCATGGGCTGGGACAGGAGATTGGCCCAGAGTTCCTGATGATTGCTTACCCCTTTGGATTCTGATCGGTACTGATCATATTGCGGACGGATGACGCCAATGAAATCAATGGGAAAGGGTCTTCCCTGATGAGCGAGCTGGAAAAAGGAATGCTGCGCGTTGGTTCCGGGTTCACCGAAAACAATGATGCCGGTGGATTCCCCGACCGGTTCCCCTTCGGCTGTCACGGATTTTCCGTTGCTTTCCATATACAACTGCTGCACATGCGGCGCGAGTTTGGACAAAGGATCTGCGTAGGGGATGATTCCCTGCGCGGGATAGCCCAGAAAATTGCTGTTCCATACACTGATCAGCGCTGCATTCAGGGGAAGATTTTCCTTTGGCGGAGCGTTAAGAGCGTGCTGATCCATTTCCTCCGCCCCTTTGAGAAATCTTTCAAAACACTCATGTCCCAGAAAAAGACTCAGGGGAACCCCGCCCACCGCGGATGTCACACTGTATCTGCCGCCGATGAAATCATACATATGAAAACAGGCCAGCACAGGATTGGCCGGATCATCGCCCGGACTGCCCTTTGCAGTCACGGTGACAACATGCTTTGCGGGATCAATCCCCTTTTCCGCCATGAATGCGTATGCCTGCCGGGTGTTTGCCAAAGTTTCGGCTGTGGTGTAACTTTTGGAGATGATGATCCACAGGGTGGTTTCCGGATCAATGCGGGCAGCCACATCCCCGAAATTGTGAATGTCCACATTTGCCAGATACTGTATGGCAAGTCCTTTGTCCGCAAATGCGCAAAGCGCACGGGAGACAAACTCGGTTCCCAGATAGGACCCTCCAATGCCGATCACCACCAGATGACAGAAGGGTTTTCCGGAGGAACCGCATATTTCCCCGCTGTGAACTTTTTCGGCAAAGTCCCGGATTTGCTCCCGGATTTTCCGCATTTCCGGCATAATGTCCCTGCCATCCGCATACACCGGCACATCGGAAAAACTGCGGCAGGCTGTGTGAAGCGCAGCCCGTTTTTCGGTACTGTTTACCTTTTCGCCCTTCATCATGCCTGAAAAACGGGACACCACTCCTCTTTTTCCGGCCAAATCGTGCAAAAGAGACATGACTGTGCTGTCCACACGCTGACGGGAGAAATCAAAAAATATACCGCCACCTTTTAATGAAAATTCTTTGATTCTTTCCCTTTCTCTGATAAGATGACGCAGATGCTTTTCAGGCAGGGAAAAAATTTCAGCAGTCTGTTTCAGTTTTTTCCACACGGACAGATCATGAAATTTCGGAGAGGGCATCAGAATGTTCCTTTGCAGTGAATGTTCGGGTAAAAACAGAGGCATGTACTTCAGCATACTGAAAAAAACAGGATCAGTTGAATTTATATCACAGCCAGGTGCTGAGGTCAACCCCCAAAGGAAAAGCCCGGAAAGTTTCCCTGTAAGACATAATTCGTTAAAAATATAACTTATTCACCTGAGATGAAACCATCCGTAACGAACAGGAAAAGCCCCATGCTGAAACCCACCATATTATGTGTTGATGACGAAAAATTCATTCTGGAAACACTCAAGAAGCAGATCCGCTATATTTTCGGGGACAAATACCGTTATGAGGTCGCAGAAAGTGCGGAAGAGGGATGGGAAGTCATCGAGGAACTCAGCGGCCAGCGGCCCATACACTGTCTGATTTTTTCAGACTATCTCATGCCGGATGTCCGCGGGGATGAATTTCTGATTCGGGTGTATAAGAAATATCCGGAAATCGTCAGCGTAATGCTGACCGGTCAGGTCGATCCCCAGACCCTCGAACAGCTCCGGGAAAAACTCCCTCTGCATCGCTGCATACACAAGCCCTGGTCCCTGCAGGACATTATTGAAGCAGTGGAATCCGGCATGGGAATCATATACAATGAAAAACCGCGCATACCGGGCTGATCGGCATACGCGGTTTCCAAGGACAGAAATAGAAGGAGGACATTGCGTCCGGTTATCTGCCTATATGAAAAACCGAAAAAAGGCAATAGGGGGAAAAATGTATTTCAAAATAGGGAAAATCCTGCCTGTGCAGCCTCCGGCTCATACCCGGCAGTTCCGCTTCATTTCCAGGATTCTGCGGACAGCGGTTTCACATCCCTGCCGCAACCCCCTGTCTTCCTGCATATGCCTGAGAATTTCTTTATGCGCAATGCCAATGTTCGGGCCTTTGTGACAGATCAGAACAATGTCAATATCAGCCAGCAGAATTTGGCGGATGCAGGTTTCCATATCATAGTGCTTTCCGATGGCTCCCATGTCCAGATCATCGGTCATTATCAGTCCCCTGTAGCCCATGCGCTCCCGCAGCAGTTCTTTTGCAATGCGGACGGAAAGGGACGCGGGCCACTGCGGATCAATTTGCCGGTACAGGATATGGGAGAGCATCATTCCCCCAGCATTCTGCCGGACAGCAGCCTGAAAGGGAACCAGTTCAAAGGAATCCAGTTCATCCATATCTCCATCCATAAAAGGAAGATCTTCATGGGAATCGGTCACGGTGCGTCCAATGCCGGGAAAATGCTTTGCCACAGACAGAATCCTGTGCTGCTGAAAGATTTCAATCACCCTGCACCCCAGTTCCGAAACCGTATGCGGATCATGACTGAAGGCCCGTCCGGCCATAATGCTTTTCATGTCTTTGGGCGCCACATCCATTACCGGCGCCATATTCATATTGATGCCCATTGCCGCAAGTTCCCAGGCCATCACTGTTGCCAGATGATCAGCCTCTTTCGTGTTTGTAACCGGCGGCCTTGCAGGAAATTCCGTAAAGGGCCATTTCAGACGGGCCACCGCTCCGCCTTCCTGATCAATGGCAATCAGCAGAGGGGGCTGGCCGCATGAGGCAGCGTATGCCTGAACCGACCGGCAGAGGCCGGAAAGCTGTTTCGGGGATTCAATATTCCGGGAAAAAAGAATGATCCCTCCGACTTTCAGTGTGCCGATGAGCCATTTCAGATCCCTGTTGAGTCCGGTTCCGTCAAATCCGGCCATCAGACGCTGGCCTGCAAGTTTTTCATCTGTCAGTGTCATTGTTTCACCGTGGCTGATGCTGGGAATGGGTTCTGCATCTGAAGTGCAGTACCCGGCAACAATACCTGTTTGCTCTGTGAGAGTAAAGTTTTTTCTGCCTTCATGGGGGATGCCCTGTCCGGAAAACACAAAAAATATTGTGCACTGCATGTTTTTGTGCTATAACTTAATGAATTGATATGAAATTTATTTGGCTTATGCCCGTTTCTGCCGGAATCGCACCATTGACCTGTATTTTCAGAATAATTCTGCGGTTCCTCAGGAGGATAATTTATGAGACTTGTTACACGGACAGACTTTGACGGTCTGGTATGCGCAGTATTTCTGGAAGAAGCAGGGCTGGTGGACAAATACAAATTTGTTCACCCCAAAGTGATTCAGGATGGTCTTATCGCAGTCACTTCCGATGATATCATTGCCAATATGCCCTATGCTTCGGGCTGTGCTTTCTGGTTTGACCATCATGCCAGCGAAATGAACAGGATCAACATCAGGGAGATCGAATTCAAAGGAGACTGCCGGCCAGCGCCAAGCGCGGCCCAGGTGATATGGGATTATTTCGGGGGGGAAAAAAAATTTGGAACAAAATTCCTGCCGCTGCTGGAGGCTGTCAACAAATACGATTCTGCTGTGCTGACCCGTGAGGAAATCCTCAACCCCTCGGGCTGGATTCTCATCGGGCTGCTGCTGGATCCCCGTACCGGTCTGGGCCGCTTTGATGATTTCCGCATCAGCAGTGTGCAGTTTATGATAAACATGATCCGCTACTGCCGCACCCTGCGCGTGGGAGAAATTCTGAAACTGCCGGATGTCAGGGAACGGACAGAACGCTATGCCGAAGAGCAGGCGCACTTTGAGGAAATGATCCGGAGGTGCGCTCAGCCGGAAAAGAATGTACTTGTCATCAATCTGCTCAATGAGGAAACCATCCGCGCGGGCAACCGTTTTCTTCCCAGCGCACTTTTTCCGGATCAGAATATCGAAGTCCGGATCATGTGGGGCGCAAACAGACAGAAGGTGGTCTTTACCTGCGGTCACAGTATCCTCAACCGCAGCAGTCGGACAGATGTGGGAAAACTGATGCTGAAATACGGAGGCGGAGGTCATCTGCGGGTCGGATCCTGCCAGATACCGGCAGAAGACCGGGAACGGGTGTTTCAGGAGATTCTTGAGCAAATGCAGAAAGACGGATAACTGAGGCGAGGTATTCGGAATGGAAAAAAGAACAGACGCGGATCAGGAACTGCTCAGTCTGAACCAGACACTGACAGCGGCAGTGATTCAGTTGCACGCGATGGTGCATCTGATGATCGAAAAAGAGCTTATCACCAAGGAAGAATATTATAACCGGATCAGAAAAATCAGAGAGAGTTATGAAGAAGTGGTAGGCATGCGGCTGCCCTTCTTTGACAGCCGGGCCCTCCTGCTGAGGCTGGGAGAATACACGCTGAGAGTGAAAGAGGAGCAGGAGGCAGCAACGCGTCAGAGCAGTGAAGAAAATCAGACTGCCGATGCTGAAGCCCCGGCAGACAGCCCAGCCGATGATTTCCTGAAAACCCTGATTCCCCTGGTATCCGGAAAAGTGCTGCCCCGCCATGTCAGTCTGATCGAAGGCAGGATCGTATTGAATGATCCGGAATCGGCCAACCGCATATGCTCCTCCTGCATTGCCCAGAACACAGCCATCATTTCCTCTGTAGGGGCACGGAACATCTGCGAACTGCCGGAGCTGCTGATCCGAAACAGGCTTGGAAAAACAAAGGCATTGGAAGGAGTCAATCCCCGATGCTGGCTGCATGTGGTTTCAGAAAAAATGATGGATGCAGTGGAGAACGGACTGCTCCGCTGGGAGGATATTCCCCATTTTTTGTCCAAAACAGCGGAAAATGTGGATTTGGCCATCACTGACAGGATATCGGAAGAAGGCATCTTCAGCATTATTGACTGCGCTGTGCTGGAAGCCCAGACCGCGCATGAAGATGAAAACACAAGTCATTTTGACTATGATGACATAGACTGGCAGCATTAGGCAGCAGATGAAAGGGATATTCGGATGAATCTCATTGCAGTCATTATCCTGACAACACTGCTTTTCTGCTTTCTGCTGGAAATCGCTGCCGACATTCTCAATCTCCGGATGCTGCGCCCGGATCCGCCTGAAGGATGCAGGGACATATATGATTCAGAACGCTACCGCCGTTCCCAGGAATATCTGAAGGTCAACACCCGTTTCGGATGGATCAGAGATGGATTCGATCTCCTTGTCTTTCTGCTTTTCTGGTTTGCCGGAGGATTCGATCTGCTGGACAAATGGGTCAGAACCGCTGGATGGGGGCCGGTACTGACCGGAATTGTTTACATCGGCATTCTGCTGCTGCTCAAAAGCCTGGTGTCACTTCCCTTTTCTGTTTATGCCACCTTTGTCATTGAAGAAGTCTTCGGTTTCAACAAAACTGACTGGAAAACCTTTGCCGCGGATCGGATCAGGGCCCTGCTGCTCTCGGTGTTTCTGGGAGCACCGCTGCTGGGAGCAGTGCTGGGATTTTTTGAATATGCGGGAAACAATGCCTGGTGGTACTGCTGGATCGCTGTCACCGCATTCATGCTGCTCATGCAGTATGTCGCACCCACCTGGATCATGCCTCTTTTCAACCGCTTTGAACCTCTGGAGGAAGGAGAACTGAGACAGGCCATAACAGACAGCGCAGACAGGGCGGATTATCCCCTCAGCGATGTTTTTGTAATGGACGGTTCCCGGCGATCTGCCAAATCCAATGCCTTTTTCACCGGATTTGGCAAAAAGAAACGCATCGTTCTGTTTGACACACTTATTGCACAGCATACGGTTCCGGAACTGCTGGCTGTGCTGGCGCATGAAATCGGACATTGCAAAAAAAAACATATCCGGCAGAATCTGATCATCGGCATTGTTCATATGGGAATTGTTTTCTGGCTTCTGTCGCTTTTCATTTCCCGTCAGGAACTGTTTGACGCGTTTTACATGACCCATGCTTCGGTATATGCCGGCATGATTTTTTTTGGAATGCTGCTGACGCCCATTGATTTTTTTCTGGGCATTCTCATGCAGATGCTTTCCCGGAAAAACGAATTTGAGGCTGACCGCTTTGCAGTGGAAATCACCCGGAATCCGGCTGCTCTGATCAGAGCGCTGAAAAAGCTGACCGCAAACAATCTTTCCAACCTGCTTCCCCATCCCCTGTATGTTTTTCTCCACTATTCTCTTCCGTCGATAAAAGAAAGAATCCGGGCCATCAATGCTGTCTCCGCGGAAAATTCAGGGGAGCGATCCACAGTCTGAATTTTTATTCAAAATTCATCGTTGAATAATGCTGACAGTCATTCACCAGACTGCTGCCCCCATAAAACGACTCATACCGATTCCCGATTGAAAAGACACTTACAAGCAGGCAAAAAGAAGTTTCCGTGTGTTCAAAAAACCGGATTTTTTTGAAAAATCCGGTTTTTCCGAAAAAATTGTGTTTCAGATCAATGGAGAATTGGCATTATTCATTCCCGCAGTCCAATTCTGTTCCCTCCCTGCATAAACATTCCCTCTTTTCTCCTCTGCACAGACTGCACCGGTCATCACTGCAATGCTGGCAGGAAAAACAGTCTTTGCAGTTGTGCTTTTTTTCGTGTCCCGGCTGTTCTTCAGGCACATATATCTTTCCCAACACCCCAGGAATTCTGACAAAAGGCATTTTTATCTCTGCTCCTCCTTCAAAAGAGATACCAATCCTCTGGAAAATCTGACTGCAGGATTGCACAGAAAAACAGAATCGTCAACATCAGAGAGAATTGCGGCCCAAGTCATTTCTGTGCAAGGCGGAATCCCCTTGTTTCAGGATGTTCCGGATACCGGCATTCACCGGCAGACAATGCTGCATGCACATGATTGTGAATAAGATACCAAATCAGGGGAAAAGCAGGGAAGAAAAATATTGAACAGATTTGCATTTTATGGCATGATTCATTTTGAATTCACCTCCGCCCTTCTCAAGGGGGAAATGAAACTGTGATCATCCAAAATCCAAACTGCTCATGCACTGCCTCCAAAAAAACCGTGTTGCAAAACCAAAAAGGATATCATTCATGGACATACAGCAGACAGCCATACAGGCAAAAACAGCGGCCATTGCACTGGCCGCAGTGAAAAGCAGCGTGAAGAATCAGGCTCTTGCCGAAATCGCAGCCGCGCTGGAAAAGAGCCAATCGGAAATCACCGCGGCCAATCGTGTTGATCTGCAAAGATCGGAAAAGGAAAAACTGGCAGCGCCGCTGCTCAAGCGCCTGAAATTTGATGAAAACAAAATCAGGGAGGCCTGTGATGGACTCAGGAGTCTGGAAAAATTGGCAGATCCTGTGGGACAGACTCTGACAGCAACCGAACTGGATGAGGAGCTGGAACTCTACAAAGTAAGCTGCCCCATCGGTGTCATCGGTGTGATTTTTGAATCCCGGCCTGATGCCCTGGTGCAAATCTCGGCTCTTTGCCTGAAAAGCGGAAATGCTGTATTGCTCAAAGGCGGCAGTGAGGCTGCTGAAACCAACCGCATTCTGGCTGCTGTCATCCATGATGCCGGAGTAAACGCGGGCATTCCCAGAGGCTGGCTCTCCCTGCTGGAAACCCGTGCAGATGTGGCAGAAATGCTGAGAATGGACAAATACATTGATCTGCTTATTCCCAGAGGCAGCAATGAGTTTGTCCGCCATATCATGGACAATACCAGTATTCCGGTCATGGGACATGCTGACGGCATCTGTCATGTGTATATTGACAGCAAAGCGGATCCGGCTATGGCTGTGCGCATTGCGGTGGACAGCAAAACCCAGTATGTGGCTGTCTGCAATGCTGCGGAAACCATACTGGTGCATAAGGATATGGCAAACAAAGTGCTGCCGCGTCTCAAAGAGGCGCTCGAAGCCAAAAACGTGGAAATCCGGGGCTGTGAACAGACCCGCAGCATCATTGAGGCAAAACCTGCCACAGAGCAGGACTGGCGCACAGAATATCTGGATCTGATTGTGTCAGTCAAAATTGTGGACAGTCTGGATGCAGCAGTGGCGCACATCAACCGCTACGGTTCCGGCCATACGGATGTGATTGTCACTGAAGATCGCAGCCGGGGCCTGCGCTTTATGGATTATGTGGATTCTGCGGATGTTTTTCTCAACTGCAGCTCCCGGTTCAGTGATGGTTTCCGTTTCGGACTGGGCGCGGAAGTGGGCATCAGCACCGGCAAAATCCATGCACGGGGCCCGGTGGGGCTGGAAGGTCTGGTCATCTACAAATGGCGTCTGTTTGGAAAAGGACACATTGTGGCTGACTATTCAGGTTCCCAGGCAAAATCCTTCACCCACCGCAAACTGGAGAAAAAATCCTTGTAGGTTTTCCCCAAAAAAGTTATAATGTTTTTTTGTCAAGAAACAGCCTTTGCAGATTGGGTTCCGGGAAACAGAAATCCGGAACCCCTGTTCTGCACCGTTTTTTTGAATATTTATCTCATATTGTACAAACCTTTCAAAAATCAGCAGCTTACGGTGTCCCCCCTCATTCTGAGAAATGATTGGAATCCACTGATTTCAGGACAGTTACGGGTGTCAAGTTTTGTCAGTATGATGGCGGTGAGTAAGACAACTATTTATTTTGGAATTATTTTATGGGATTATTATCTTCTGCGGTTTCCATCACCCGGTACAGCGTTGACGGAAAGATTGAAAATCCGCTTATGGAAAACATTGCCAGGGGGCTTAAGGAAAACACCCTGTCTGACATTGACGGCGAGCCTTTGGACAAGGCGGTGGGCTGGACTTCCTTTGGCAGTCCCTTTCATCCGGATTTTGAGGGAAATTCCTTTGTCATCGGAACCCAGTTTCTTTTCTCCCTGAGAATTGACAAAAAAAGCATTCCCGCGAAAGTGGTGAAAAAACATCTGGACATGGAAATTGCCAGACGCCTGAAGGAGAGCGGCAGAGAGCATCTGTCCCGCAATGAAAAACAGGCGGCAAAAGAGCATGTTCTCAATGTCCTCAGTCTCCGGATTCCTGCAACGCCAAGCATATACGATATTCTGTGGAGTTATGAAGATGCCAGGCTGTGGTTTTTTTCCACACAGAAATCCGCGAATGAGGAACTGGAAACCCTGTTCACCAAATCCTTCGGCCTGACCCTGATCCGGCTTTTTCCCTACGCACTCGCGGAACTGGGCGCAGGCCTTTCAGAAATCGAGCGGGAGGCCCTGTCCGGACTGGAACCGTCCCGTTTTACGGAGTAAATCATGATTGATGTTTCTGTTTCCTATAACCGTTACAAGTTTCTGGGATATGAATTTCTCACATGGCTGTGGTTTCTTATGGAAAACGACCGGGATCTGCTGCGAAAGACTGATCCGGAAATGACTGCACTGGATGTGGGAAACCGCATTTTGCTGGAAAATACCATCCATGATGCTGTGGAAAGCATTACCATCAAAGGCGATGAGGCCGGGCTGGAGGAGGGCGTTCTGGCTTTGAAAAAAGGCGCTGTGGTCACGGAAATCAATCTGGTTTACAAATCCGGGGGGCAGGAATGGCGTTTTACCCTCAAGGGCGAAAGTTTTCATCTGGGAAATCTCAAAGTGCCGGAAACCGGGGCTGTGGAAACCAAAGAGGATATTGAGGGCGCAGTGCTGGAGAAATACTATCTGTATGACAGAATTTTCCGTGTGATTGACGGCCTTTATACCTATTTTCTCAAGCTGCGGATTTCGGCAAAATGGCAGGATGAAGTGATTCCGAGCATGAGAAAGTGGATTGCGGGATAGGTTTGCGGAAGCTCCGATTCAGGTTTAATCATTATGGATAAAGAACAATTGCTTGGAAAAGCAAGGCAAGCCGCTGAAGCAGAATGTCAGAGAGCTGAGAAGGCATGTAAAGATTTTGAGCGTAAAAATGGACGAAAACCCTCCAATGAAGAGAAAAAACAGATACAGGGACGTCCTGCACGTATGGTATCGGTTGTGGCAGACATGAAAACAGATATTGTGTATACAGCTACTTCGGGCAGACATCCCCCAAAAGAAAGTTTTCATCCTTTACTGGTTGAAAGAATGCCTGACCCCGGACTTGAACCGAAAAACAATCTTGAAGCGACAAGACGTCCACCGCAGGCATGTGCAGAAGTGCAGGCAGCGGATAAAGCCTTAAAATCCCGTGCAGACGCGCAGATCAGCGATTTAATGATAGCCACTGTTCAGTCAGGAAACGGACGTCCCCAGGTAAGATGTGAAAATTGCAGGGTTACTCTCAGAGAGGCTGTTGTTATTACTGATCAAATGGCAGAAGAGGAAATGGCAGATGTTTAAATTCAGCGAAAATACATTAAAATTATTGCATAAGGCAGGATGGTCCGAGGACAGACGTTCTTCCGCAGCAGATGAATATATAAAAGCTCTTGAACATGCGGGCTTTTATGTCTCTGATGCTGTAAAAGAGTTTCTGTGCGTATTTGGCGGATTGTTTGTCAGACATCCTCATGCCAAAGTAAAGGAAAGGATTGATTATTTCCATTTTGATGCAGCACAGGCCCTTGACAGCGGTGATCCGACATGGGTATCCGAGGAATACAGCTTCCGTGTCGGGAAAAAATTATGTATTATTGGCGAAGCATTTCGCAGAAATATGATTTTATGTATGTCTGAAGATAAAAAAATTTATGCGGGAACAGATGAATCTTTGTTTTTTGTCGGAGAATCCCCTGAATCAGCCATAGAAGCATTATGCAATGGGGATGATCTGAAAGAAATACCTGAAAAAAATGCGTTGCAGTTGCCTGACAGGATGCTGATCGATTATTTTTGGAATTTAACAGGCATTAAACCTTATGCTCCAAATAAAATATCTTATAATCTGCTAAATAAGAAAACTTCAAATATCAAAAGTCTTTTTTCACACAACACAAAGTCGGATGTTGGGAGGATTTATGCCTGATAAAGAACAAATTTCAGAATTGATTAAAGAAAAATTGGCGGAAATCGTGGGGGAACAGATAAAATCAGATGAACTTTTTTCTGATGAAAAACGGGTCAATGCAGCAAAAAAGATAGATACAATATACCGTATCTTTCTTGAATGTCATGAGTTTAAGGAAGGGCAGTTCATAGAATGGAAACAGGGGTTGAAAAACAGGATTCGTCCGTATCTGAGAGAACCGGCTGTTGTCATAAAATTATTGAAATCTCCGGAATTTGATACGGAAAAAGATTCCGGTACACCATACTTCAAAGAACCTTTGGATATGATTATCGGGGTATTGGAGGAAAATCAGGAAAATCTTCTGTTTTTCCATGTGGATAAAAGAAGATTCAAACCTTTTGAAGGATAGACAGACAGATAAGTATCCAACCGAAAGTTTTCAGGTATAACAATTGGATTTTTTTGGAAAAATTCGGTTTTTCCCAAAATTTTACACCCGAAAATTTATGTTGCTTTACTTATTCGAAGGCTCCGTTCTTTGCTGCTTATCCTCCGCTATTATGCGCCTGAAAATCCATGAACCGGCATTCTTGCAATCTATTTCTGTTTGGGAGTTATGCAGAAAATGCACACTGTGCGGAAGAGATGCATGGCATACTGAACTTCCGAAAATGAAAAAGTGGATTGCGGGGTGAGGGTTGCGGATGAGTAAAATATATAATTTATCTGGATAATTTATTTATGAAAGCATATAGTTATATATGCTTAGTATAGACTATATGCAAGCATAGAATAATATATGCCTGAATTAGAAGCTGTTTTAAAAATATTCTCTCGTAATACTCCGGCAATAAAACTTAACAATATCTCATATAAAAATGGGAATTCAGAGATATTTATGAGATAAAAGTCTGCACGAAATATGCTGCGGCAGAAAATTGGCAAACATAATCTCATAAAACAGATTTCCATCACGTTTTATAACGGGATACAGCTAAATATTTTGATAAAACCATAATGAGAGAATATTTTTAAAACAGCTTCTTAGGGACGTGGTTCGTATATAACTGGTTAGGCAATTCAATAGAGCTCGTGGAGAAAAATATGGCTATCGATCATCATCTTATAGAGACATTTATAAATGAAGATATCACGCGTCTTCAAATAGCTAAGGTCTTACGTCGAGCAGGGTTTACAATAGTGTGGATTCATGAATATAAAGATAAAATTTGGGGTATCCGAATAAAAATGAATAGAATTCTGCGGCAATTATTTGATACCCCGCTTGAGATATTGGTGTGGGTATCCGAATTTAAAGATTTCAATGCTCTTACTATTTTTCAGGCACATGATATAATAATTAAAAATCAACCGCGTGTGAGCCAAGATTTTTGCCTGATTATAACTGGTGACTCAGATTCAAAGAGTTTAGTAGAAAATGTATCTACTACCTTCATTACCAATTTTGTTGGATTTTCAGTCGACAGTTTCAAAGATTTTGAACCTTACGGTCAAAAAAACTTTGTAAAAGATCTGCAATCACGTTTATACTCCAAAGATCTTTATTATATCACAACGGCGATTACTGACAGATCTGCATTTTTTGGGCGTGAAAATTTAATAGCCGAACTATTGTCTATGATAAAGCGTGGCTCAACGCACATCGGGCTTTTCGGTTTACGCAAGATGGGTAAAACTTCATTACTATTCCGACTTATTGAAAACATAAATAGTATAAAAACTGTATTGCACTGCCATATAGATATCCAACGAGTTGACTCTATACATCCTTCTTCTGAGTATCTTCTATGGAGTATCGGTGAGCAATTGATAGATTCAAACAAGCAAATACGATCTGGATATGACTTTAAAATGTTTGGAAAGTATTCATCATATTTCGATATTCAGAATAAGGAAGCAATTTACGAAATGTTCAATTTCGATATATCCTTAATCCTAAAAAGTACACAATGTAATCTTGTACTTTTTCTCGATGAAATAGAACTAATGAGTCCCGAAACCCCTGGTTCAAATTGGAGAGATTCATTTGTGAGATTTTGGCGGTTACTCAGAGGGATAGATCAACAAAATAATAGAAGGTTTTGTTTTTTTATAACTGGAACTAACCCTAGATGTATTGAAGTAAATAGGCTAAACGATATTGAAAACCCAGCATACAACTACTTTACTAAAGTATATCTGACCCAACTATCTGAAGATGAATCATCTGCGCTATTGACAAAGCTTGGCTTTAAGATGGGCTTATCTTGGAGCAAAGCATCAGCAGATTTGCTCTTTCGTCTTGTAGGCGGCCATCCATATCTACTAAGATCATATGCTTCAAACGTCCATAAAGATTTGTTGCCTCGTTCGGATCAAATTGAAGTTATTCCAGAAATGGTAACAAAATTAATTGATCGGTATATGGTCGATATGAACTCAACTTTTAGCCAGTTAGTGGAAATATTTGATGACCAATATACAGATGAATTTGTTATTTTGGAAACATTAGCATCTGGTAGAATTGCTGAATTTCGTGAATTAATCGAAGCATTCCCTGATGAAGTATCACATCTTATTGGATATGGTTTAGTTTCATCTGACTTTGACAATGTTTGCTTGTCTGGTGATTTATTGCATACATGGCTACAGAGACGGCAAAATGAAAAATTATCATTCCGAAAGTCAAAAGAAAGAGACTATTTTGAACCTGGAACTAAGGTTGAGGGTTATATAATTGACTCGGCTATTGGACACAAAGGAGGCTTCGGAAGAGTATATAAGGCATATAAACAAAAAGATAATAACTTAAAAGAATATTACGCTTTGAAAATACTAAATCATGGATCATTAGAGTCACTTCAACGTGAAGTGGATGCACTTACTACAATAACTCATCCGAATATCGTAAGAATAATTGATCATGGAAAAACTGTTGGTGGAAAACTCTTTATCGCAATGGAAAACTTAGTTGGAAAATCATTAAAGTATCATGTTTCGCGTGCAACACGATTACCAGAAGAGAAATCATTACAAGTATTAACTAATTTAATTGATGCCCTGATTCAATTACATCCTGATGATCAAAAGGTTTCAAAATTTAGAGAAAAGGATCAATTAACAGTATCAGAGCTACAGGAACTCAACTTAGCTAGACATGGATATATACATAGAGACATTAAGCCTGAAAATGTGATGCTTGTAAAAGATCGAGGTCCTGTGCTTATCGATTTTGGAATATCTATTAAAGTTGCGGAACCAGTTAAGACGATATCATCTACTCCAGGATACTTACCACCAGACGGAATAGGCTTATACTGGACCCCTGATATCGATCTGTTTCAATTAGGAGTCACAATTTTACAGGTTGTAACAGGAGTTGAATTCGACGGCACAAATCTAAGAGATTTAAGAGAATTTGGATATAAGGAAACTAAATCTAAGTTATTTTCGATATTATTAAAAATGACTGAATCTCAAAAAAATAAGAGGTATAATTCAGCAAGAGATATTTCTTCAGAATTGAGTTAGCTGAAACACTACCACAGTTTTCATCTCTGATAGAGCATCGCTCTCGGTGAAACAGTCGTTATGAAGTTAGACGCCAAGAAAAATCAAGGGAAAACGATAGTTAGTAGGGTGTGCAAATGCATGTTTGCACAACATTCATCCATTCCGCAATCATGGAGGGCTTTCGCCTAAGGGCTTGTAACAAAATAACTTGTGCAGATTTTCTGCACTAAAACCCTCAGGGTTTTGAAAAAACTTAGAATTTATAACAAGTTATTTTGATACAGCCCCTAATCTGAGAGAAAGGTGTTAATGAGACAAAACACCGTTTTTATTTATGCGGGTTCACATTTGCCGGAATGCAAACGTCAGGCACAGGGAAGCACAAATAACCCACAGGAATTTTTCAAGCTGTAATATCTTAAATTATAAAGAGAAAGGCTAAGAAAAAATATGAAAAATTTCAGCATACAATCATTGGGAAATCAGGCGGTAATAACCGTTGACCTCTCGTTTATCAATATTGAATCATTAAATCGGTTATTTGAACGGCTGCGGGTTGAACAGTTGGTTCAAAAAGCCGATTTCAGCGATGAGGTCATGGAAATCGGAAAAGAAATCAAGCAAAACTGGTGGCGAAAAAATCGGGAAGAATATTTAAAAGGTATAATATAATATATGCGGATTGTTATTGATACCAGCATGATTTTTTCTTTATTGTTGGGAAAAAATGCAGAAATGCGTGATACTTTTTTTGATCCGACTAACATTTTCTATGCCCCTAACTATATTATCGGAGAACTGTTTGAGAAAAAAGAAAAAATTATGAGATGCTCTGCATTATCGGAAGCCGAGATTTACGAGTTATTCCACCGAATGCTTGGCAAAATTGAATTTGTTGCCGAGAATTTTGTATCCTCAGAATACAAATCTCAGGCATTCGGATTATGTCAGAACATTGATGAAGATGATATTCCGTTTATCGCTTTATCGTTACAGTTGAAAGCTGTGTTTTGGACAGGAGATAAAAAGCTGAAAAACTATCTGAAAGAACAGGGTTTTGCTCTATTTTTTTGATCCGAAAAAAACTGCCTGACCACTCATTTCAGAGGACACGGCTAATGCCGTTCCGCTGAATTCATTGTTGTTTTAGATTTTCATGAAGATATGATGATAATTAAAGGAACATAATGTCAAAAAAAGAATTAACAATTGAGCTACTCCAGCAGGAAGCTAAGGAATTTGCACTGCAAGAATCCATGCACGATGAGCCGACACTTTTCGGTGTAACAGACGGGAAGGCTGTTGGCACATATTTTGAACATAAATTTCAAAAATATCTTCAGACAACATATACTTATGTTGAAGGATCATCAGCAAAAGGAATTGATTTCCCGGAATTGCTTGTTGATATGAAAGTTACAAGTATAAAACAGCCTCAGTCATCCTGCCCTTTTAAATCCGCAAGGCAGAAAATATTTGGCCTGGGTTATTCTCTTCTGGTCTTTGTATATGAAAAAACCGACAACAATGAAAATAAAACAGGACATTTGAATATTAAACACACTGTTTTTGTTGAAAGTCACAGAAGCGGTGATTTTCAAATGACCACCGGCTTGAGAAAACTCATTGATAATCAGGGAAATATTGATGATATAATTGCATATTTTGAAGAACGTTTTCTGCCTGCCGATGATATTCAGGCAAGAACAATGGCTGAAGAAATATTATCTGATCCGCCGGAGACAGGTTATCTGACAATTTCAAATGCCCTTCAGTGGAGACTTCAGTACAGCCGTGTTATTCAGGAAGCTGGTAACATAACCGGAATTAACAGGATTGTATAATATGTCTGTCAAAAAGAAAATCGAATACGGTGATTTTCAAACTCCTGAAGATTTGGCTGTGAGGGTAACTTCATTGATTAAAGAATCATTCCCATATCCGTCAGTCATCATAGAGCCAACCTGCGGAACAGGAAATTTCATAAAAGCAGCATTGTCGATTTTTAACGGTACTGCAAAATATTACGGTTTTGACATTAACAGAAAATATATTGATGATTTAACGAATCTGACAACAACTGACATTTTTTCAGTTGAAGTATCTGATTTTTTTAAAAAAAATTGGGAACAATTCTTCTCAGACTTAAAACATGAAAAAATTCTTGTTATTGGAAATCCTCCCTGGATTACCAATTCTGCATTGAGTGTTTTAAACAGTACCAATCTTCCCGACAAATCCAATTTTCAAAATCAGGTCGGATTTGCAGCTAAAACCGGAAAAGCCAATTTTGATATTGCCGAATGGATATTGATTAAGATTATTGAAAATCTGAAGAATAAAAATGCCTGTGTGGCTATGCTTTGTAAGAATGCCACAGCAAGAAAGGTATTGAAGTATTTATGGGATAAAAATGTAAATATTTATGATTCTTCTTTGCATTTTTTTGATGCAAAAAAATATTTTGATGTTTCAGTCGACGCCTGCCTTTTTATCACGCATGTAGGAGAATCTATAAATACAAAGGAAGCCGCTGTCTATTCAGATTTGAGTTTCAAAAATAAAATTTCAGTCTTAGGGATTTATGCTTCCGAATTGATTTCAGATATTGATAATTATAATAAATACAAATATATTGAGGGTATTGAGTATTATAAATGGAGATCAGGCATAAAGCATGATGCTTCCAAAGTAATGGAACTTTCTTATGAAAAAGGTTACTTTATCAACGGATTCGGTAAAGAAGCAGGAGTTGAGGAAGAATATATTTATCCTCTGCTGAAATCTTCAGACATAGGGAACGAACGCCTTAATCCCAAAAAATATGTTATTTTAACCCAAAAAAAATCAGGAGATGATACCTCCTATATAAAACACAATGCACCGAAATTGTGGTCTTATCTTGAGGAATATGCAGATATTCTGAATAAAAGGAAAAGTATCATATATAAAAAAAGACCGAAATTTTCAATTTTCGGAATAGGAGATTACAGTTTTTCACCATGGAAAGTGGTCGTTTCAGGCTTATATAAAGCCGTAAAATTTTCGGTTATCGGAAGCTGTTCAAATAAACCGATAATGCTTGATGACACCTGTTATTTTATCTCATGCTGTTCAGAACCTGAAGCGGTTTTTTTAGCAAAACTTCTGAATTCTGAAGTTTGTCAGGGGTTTTTGAAATCACTGATATTTTTTGACGCAAAACGGCCTGTGACTGCTGAAATACTTAAACGGGTTGATTTAAAAAAATTAGCAGAACATTTTCATGAAAACAAAAAAACAGTCAATTATCTGGCACAGGCAAATATCTCAACTGCCGGTCAGTTTCAAATGGTATTTGATAATATCTTTAAATATCAAATAAATATTAATGACAAAAAAATCTGACCGGTCAGTGGAATGGACAGACTGACGGGCTGCCACTGACCTTGTTGTTATGCCATTAAAAATATGATAATGAATATTTATATGGTTACAAATTCAAAGAAAAAATTCTCAACAGACTTCAAGATTTGAGGGCTGGCTCAAACAAAGCATCATATTCAAAGGAGATGAAAATGAGTCCTTCTGTCAACCACAGTCAATGCCGTTTCCTTAAGGATAAAATTCCCCTCCCCCGGTGGGAGGGGTAAGGGGAGGGGGAAAATGACAGTCTGCAATTCAATGACGTTTTCACCCTCCCCCTGCCCTCCCTTAAGGGAGGGGAGCCTTAAGGAAACGGCATTGCAACCACAGTTACATTTGCACCAAATTATTGATCATCTTTAAAAAATCAATGGATTCAGCCTTTTATTGAACTCACACTGGACATTGACAAAGGATTGACACCGGATATTTCTGTATATAAAGAAAACACAATCCAACCGGATTTTTTGGAAGACAAAACCAAATGTGAAATAATTCCTTTTCTGGTCATTGAAATTCTGTCCCCAACGCAGGGGACATTGGAACTTGTTGAAAAAGCAAAAACACTGCTTGCGGCCGGTGTATCTGCAGTCTGGATTGTTGATAAGTACCCAACCGAAAGTTTTCAGGTATAAAAAAACCGGATTTTTCCGTAAAAATCCGGTTTTTCTGAAAACTTTGCACCCGAAAATTTATGTTGCCTTACTTATTTATGTGAGAACGGTTATTGTTATGAGCCGTCAAAAAAGGGAAACATTTCACCTTGAGACTGCAGACTGCGAAGGCATAAAAGCGGATTTCAAAAGTGTATTCATTTAACAGATGAAAGCGCATAAAAAGAAAAAATTGTATCCGAACCCTGCAATTTGGAAAGATTGCATATCACACACTGGACAGGCTGAGACATTTTCGTTATAATTATGGTTGTTCAGAAGCTGATCAGTTTTCACATAAACAGATAAGAGGTATGTCATGAAATTCATCATCAACAAAAGCGACATCAAAAACATTCTGGCAAAGGTGCAGGGAGTGGCCGGCCGCAGAACCAATCTGGCCATTACGGAAACAGTCCTCATCACAGCAACGGATGAGGGCATCCGCATCATGGCCACAGATCTGGAAACCGGATTTGAAGGCAGCTATCCCGCTGCGGTGGAAACCACAGGGGCGATTGCCATCAATGCAAAAAAACTCTTTGAAATTGTTAAAGATTTCCCCAGGGAGGATGTGCATGTCCATGAAGTGGAAAACCGGTGGATCAAGATTGGAAACGACAAGATTGAATACCACATTGTGGGCATGAATCCCGAAGATTTTCCGGACAGCCCCAAACTCGGTGATCTCAGTTTTTTTGAAATGGACTCCCTCGCGCTTCGGGGCATGATCGAGAAATCTGTCATTATCAGCGGTGCATCTGATGACAGACGCTCCCATATCAATGGTGTGTATTTCGAGAAAATCGAAAATGATGGCGGATATCTGCTCCGCATGGTTTCCACGGACGGCAGCCGTCTTTCCACAGCGGATGATCCCTGCGAAGCGGAACCGCCTTTTGAGGATGGCGTACTGATTCCCAAAAAGGGACTCAACGAAGTGCTCAAGTTTCTGGATACGGATGGAAGTGTGCAGGTGGGGCTGAAAGACAACCATTTTATTGTGAAAAAACAGAGTGAAACTGTCACCATCCGGCTTTTGGAAGGGGATTTTCCCAAATACAGCGACATTGTCAAAAACCGGGGAACAGACATTCTGCTGGACAGAAAACAGTTTCTGGGAATGCTCAGACGCATGTCCATCCTTTCCTCGGAAAGTTACAAGGGCGTTGTTTTCAATTTCGCGGAAAACCGGCTCCTGGTTACGGCCAGCAATCCGGATCTTGGTGAATCCAGAGAGGAAATGCCGGTTGACTATGACGGAGAGGCCATTGAGGCTGCCTTCAATCCCCGTTTTTTCATTGATGCACTGGGAGCGGTGAATGAAAACATGGTGCGCATCAGCATCATCAACGCGGAGAGGCCCTGCATGGTGGAAGGGGAAAATGACAAAAATTACCTGTGCGTAATCATGCCGATGAGAATATGACAAACGAACCCATCAATTATACTGCCGACAATATCAAGATACTGGAGGGACTGGAGGCAGTCCGGAAACGTCCTTCCATGTATATCGGAAATGTGGATGTGGAGGGGCTTCATCATCTGGTCTACGAGGTTGTAGACAACAGCATTGATGAGGCCATGGCCGGTTACTGCGACAAAATCCGGGTCACAATCCACACAGACAGCAGCGTCACTGTGCTGGACAACGGCAGGGGCATTCCTGTGGGAATCCACGAAAAGGAAAAAGTCCCGGCTGCGGAAGTGGTGCTGAGCAAACTCCATGCCGGAGGCAAATTTGACAAGGATTCCTACAAGGTTTCCGGCGGCCTTCACGGGGTGGGCATTTCCGTGGTCAATGCCCTGTCTGTGTTTCTGGATGTGGAAATCTGTACCGGCGGACAGATTTATCATCAAACCTGGTCAAAGGGGAAAAAAACCAGTGAACTGGAAGTCATTGGAAAAACGGACAGACGGGGAACCAAAATCCGTTTCCGGCCTGACACGGAGATTATGACATCCAGTGATTTCAGTTATGAAATTCTGTCCCGGCGGCTGCGGGAACTGGCCTTTCTCAACCGGGGTGTGAAAATCTGCATTGAGGATGAACGCTCGGATGCCAGAGAGGAATTTCATTATGAAGGCGGTCTGTCCGAATTTGTTCAGTATCTGAACCGTCGCCATACCGTGCTTCATCCGCCCATCTTTTTTCAGGCGGAAAAAAATGATGTGCAGATTGAGGTCGCGATTCAGTACAATGACAGCTACAATGAGCGGATGCTGTCTTTCGCCAACAATATCAACACTGTGGAAGGCGGTTTTCATCTCATCGGCTTCAAGGCCGCGCTGACCCGCTCTCTGAACCAGTACGCCACCAGCGACCATCTGCCCAAAAACATGCAGGCAAAAATCGGAGGAGATGATGTGCGTGAGGGACTTACGGCCATCATCAGTGTGCGCATCCGGGAACCCCAGTTTGAGGGACAGACCAAAACCAAACTGGGCAACAGCGAGGTCAAGGGGCTGGTGGAATCCCTGGTCAATGAAAAACTGACCATGTATCTGGGGGAAAATCCGGCTGTTGCCAAAAAGATCATTGCCAAGGCTGTGGATGCTGCCCGTGCCAGAGATGCTGCCCGGCGTGCCAGAGATTTGGCCAGAAGCAAGGGAGCGCTGGTGGATTCCACCCTGCCCGGCAAGCTGGCCGAATGCCAGTTCGCGGATCCCGCGGAGCGGGAGCTTTTTCTCGTGGAGGGCGACAGCGCAGGCGGATCTGCCAAACAGGGAAGGGATCGCCGGTTTCAGGCCATTCTGCCCCTCAAAGGCAAGATTCTCAATGTGGAAAAAGCCCGTCTGGACAAGATTCTGCGCAGTGATGAGATCAAAAACATCATCACAGCGCTGGGCGCGGGTGTGGGACATGAGGAATACGACATTGACAAGATCCGTTACCACAAGGTCGTGATTATGACAGACGCGGATGTGGACGGTTCCCATATCCGCACCCTGCTGCTGACCTTTTTCTACCGCCAGATGCGGGAGGTGATTGAAAAAGGGTATCTCTATATCGCGCAGCCTCCGCTTTTCCGCATCGGCAAGGGCAAAAGTGAGATATATCTTAAGGATGAAAGCGGTTACAATGAGCATATCCTCAGCCGGATCTGTGCAAACAAAAGCGTGAAAACCGGGGACGGCAAAATCCTGAGCGGTCATCAGCTTTTCGCATTCATGGGCGATGTTGCCGAATATCTGGAGGCTGTATCCCGGATGGAGAGACGCGGCGTGCAGCCGGAACTCCTGGAACTTCTCATCCGGGAAGGAGTGGACGGAAAGGATTTTCTGCAGGATGAAAACCGGATGCGGGAACTCAGCACGGTCCTGTCCGGAAAAGGCTGCGAAGTCAGCGAGCTTTCCTGGAATGAGGAACGCGGGGTGTATGAAATGAAGGTCAAACCCTGCATCATTCCCAGCCAGGAACCCGGTGCGCAGGTGCTTGCAGCGCAGGAATTTCAGCCGCTGGAGATTGGACGCGGCTTTGTCCATTCTCCGGATTTCCAGAAATGTCTGGTGCTGGCAAAGAAAATCCTGGCCAATGATCTGCCGCTCTTTTCCGTGTTCAGTGAGGGAAAAGAGGAGGAGGCAGTTGTTCTGGCGGACAAGAAAGAACTGTTCCGTTATCTGAGCGAGGAAGGCAAAAAAGGCATTTCTGTCCAGCGTTACAAAGGTCTGGGGGAAATGAATCCGGATCAGTTGTGGGAAACCACCATGAATCCGGAAAAAAGAACCCTGCTCAAAGTCAAAGTGGAGGACGCGGAAGAGGCTGACGAGATTTTCACCCTGCTCATGGGCGATGTGGTGGAACCCCGCCGGGACTTTATCCAGAACAATGCGCTGGAAGTGAGCACGCTGGACATATAGTGCGCAACCGAAATTTTTCCGGTATTCAAAAAACCGGATTTTCTTTAAAAATCCGGTTTTTCTGAAAACGCTGCACCGGAAAATTCATGCTGACCTGCTTAAACATCCGTCAGTCAGCGCTCCGGCGAAGCATGGCCAGTTGTCTTCGTTTGGCACTATGTTTTCATAGCTCATCATCCGTCAGTCAGCGCTCCGGCGAAGCATGGCCAGTGCTGCCCAGTCTTTCTCCTCTTTCTGCCATGCACAGGAAAAACCCTGCCGGGTGTAAGCGTTGAGAAGGAACGAAATCTCATCCCCATGAATGCCGGACAGAAGCAGTGCGCAGTTGTGCGCTGCCAGTCGCAGTATCTGTTTGTATAACTGATTAAGGGTGGGAAGCCGCAGATTTGCAATAATCAGATCAAATGATCGGGCCGGAAGATTTTCCAGCGGGGTGTCGGATACTTCCAGCCGGTTTTCCAACGCGTTGATCCGGGCATTCTCCCGTGCCTCACTGATCGCGCAGGGATCAATATCCAGACCGGTTCCCTTATTCATTCCCAGTTTCAGGGCCGCAATGGCAAGCACGCCGGAACCTGTTCCGATATCCAGCATCCTGCCCTGTCCGGAGATCAAAGAATTATCCCTCAGAAGATGATCAATTCCCTGCAATGACATTCTTGTGGTCGGATGATGACCATCCCCGAAAGAGGCACCGTGCAGCAGATGCACAGCATATATACCCGGTTCCGGAGTGAAGGGAACAGTTGCGGGAACCAGCACCAGCCGGGAAGAAACCTGCACAGGCCGGTTGAAAGAGAGGTCAATAACCGTGCGTCCGTGCCGGTCCGCGTAAGCCAGATGCCCGGATGTAACCAGAAAACGGATCAGATCTCCGGCAGTTCTTTTCTCCAGTCCAAAGGAGCGGGAAAGCAGGGCCGTCAGTTCAGCGGGAGTGAACTTTTCCGCCCTGCTTTTCACCATTTCAATAACCTGTTTTCCGAGTGTGTCAGTCTGTGCGGATGTCAGTTTCAATGCAAGTCCCAAATATGCCTGACAATGCGAATTAAAGGCCGAATCCTGTATTTTAAAATCAGTTGGTTGCAAAACAGATCTCGTAGGTTGGATTTTATAATATGCTGTTTTTCCCGATTTCGGAGTTTTTGACCCTGAATTGGCTTTAATAATACAATATTTTCCGGAAAATGAAAACAGCTTTCGCAAAAACCGTTTTTTTGTTTTGAAAAAAACTTGATTTGATACCTGTCTGATTATATAATTAAGATTTGGCAATAACTTACAGACAGGTGAATCACGATGAAACTCACAATTGATGAAGTGGCCCAGTGTCTGGATTTGCCTGCCGAGACGCTGAAACGCTGGGTGCGGCAGGGCAGGATTCCCATACAGAAAACCGGGGAAGGCTATGTTTTCAAAAAATCCGTTCTGGAAAAATGGGCAGAAAGCCATAACCTTCTGTTTTCCGATTCGGAAAAGAATGCCGTTTCTGCTGTCCAGCCGGAACAGGAAAATCTGCTGTCTGTGATGCGCCGGGGAGACATTTTTTATGATCTCACAGGCCATGATACGGAAACCGTCCTGAAATCCGCTGTTGACAGGATGGATCATCTCACAGAAACGGAAAGAACCGAACTTTGCAGGCATCTCATGGACAGAGAGCGTCTTACCTCCACAGGCATCGGAAAGGGAATAGCGATTCCCCATCCCCGGAGCCCCATGCCGGAAATCATTGGAAGACCTCTGATTTTCACCTGTTTTCCTGAACATCCCGTGGCGTTCAATGCACTGGACAGAAAAGCGGTTTTTGTTCTCTTCATTCTGCTCAGTCCCAGCCCCAAATGCCATCTGCATCTGCTTTCCCGTCTGTCTTTCTGTCTGCGGGAGGATTCTTTTGTGCAGTTTCTGAGAACAAAACCCGATGCAGAGGAAATTTATGCCAGGATAGCGGAAGCCGAAGCCCGTCTGGATCAGAAGGAGAACTTTTAGTTGCTGGAAAAAATGGGACTGAAGATGCGCAGACTGCCTTCGCTCTGGAACATATTCCGTTCAGAGGATCGGCTCCTGCTGATTCTGGCAGGAATTGTTGTGGGAACATGCAGCGGTCTGGCAGCACTGGCCCTGAGCAAATCTCTGGAAACTCTGCTGGAATTCAGCCACCGGCATCATGGGCTCTGGTGGGCTTTCGTTCTTCCGGGAATTGGTGCTGCCCTTTCCTCCCTGTTTCTGAACAAAATTGTCAATGAAGGCGCTGGACACGGAGTTCCGGAAGTGATTTACAGTGTTTCCCGTTACGGCGGTCTGCTGCGTTTCCGTTCAGCTTATTCCCGGCTGATTTCCAGTTGTCTGACCATTGGCAGCGGCGGTTCCGCAGGTCCGGAATCCCCGGTTGTCATGAGCGGAGCGGCCATAGGCTCGAATATCGCAAGGCTCTTTTCCCTTAATGACCGCCAAAGGATTACCCTGGTGGGATGCGGTACGGCCGGAGCCATAGCCGCCATTTTCAATGCCCCCATTTCAGGCTTGGTGTTCACCATTGAGGTGATTCTGGGAGAATGGACCAGTCTGAACATTGTTCCCATTGCCGTGGCATCGGTCGCAGGGGCACAGGTTTTCCGTCTCCTGGCGGGAAATCATATTGTATTTCACCACTCCGGCTTTGTCATCGGACTGCCGGATGTTCTGGCCGCAGCCGGGCTGGCGGTTGTCACTGCCCTCGTTTCTGTCCTGCTGACCCGCACCATGCAAACCATGCCCCAAATCGCCCGGAAAATGCCGGCTCCCCAATGGATACGGGCATTCACAGGCGGATGCGCTGTGGGGCTGATGGGCATGTTTCTGCCGGTGGTGCTGGGAGAGGGATACCATTTCATTCAGCAGATGATTGACGGTGTGTTTCTGCCCGGGCTTGGCATTGCTGCGGCTGCGACTCTGGCCAAAATTCTGGCCACCGCCTTTACGCTGGGCTGGGGAGGGTCAGGAGGAATATTTGCCCCAAGTCTGGCTGTCGGAAGCCTTGCGGGTCTGACCTATCACCGTTTTCTCACACTGTTATGGCCATCGGCTCCCTGGATCAGTGAGGGATGTTTTGCTCTTCTGGGAATGGCCGGTGTGATTGGCGGAATGCTGCAGGCCCCGCTGACCGGCATTTTTCTGGTGGTTGAAATTACAGGCGGATATGATGTGATTCTGCCTCTGATTGTGGTTTCCGCTCTGTCTTCAACCGTGTGTCATTTTATTGAACCGGCCTCTTTTTATTTCAGGGAACTGGTGGAAAAAGGGCAACTGCTCCGGCCCGGAACCGATGCGCGGGTTCTGTCTGATCTCAGTGTGCGGGAACTGCTGGAAAAAGACTGCATCTGCGTGAGTCCCGATACCCTGCTGCGGGATTTTGTGGCTGTTGTGGGAAAATCCCACCGAAATTATTTTCCGGTCGAGGACAAAAAAAGCGGCCATTTTCTGGGCATGATTCATCTGGACAGTATCCGCCCTTATCTCTTCAATACAGCCATGTATGACGCTGTGATTCTGGAGCAGATTATGGACACAGGGGTGGAGACCATCCACCCGGAAGATGATCTGTCGGATGTTTTGCGGAAGATGGATGAAAAACGGCTTTTCAGCATGCCCGTGATTTCAAACACGCGTTTTATGGGGATGATTTCAAAAGCCACTTTGCTGGATCAGTACCGGAAGGAACTCCGGGTGCAGACCAGTGTGTAAAAAAGGAATTGAGGAGAGAAAATCAGATGGAAGCCGGGTTGCTTCATATCTTCAAAAATACCCCCGCAGGAAGAGAAAATTTTCTTCAGTCATTATATTTCTGCCGGAAAACCGGTGCGTCACCCATTGTTTATCTTCCAGAATTCAACAAATTTCTTATGTATTTTGAAGATGAGGTCATGCAGGTGGATTTGGATGACTCCTGGCTCTCTGCACGGGAAACAGCCAGAACACATGCCGGAGAACTGCTGAAAAAAAGCGGATTTGAAACGGATTTTCTGGTTCCCAGAAATTTCACCTCCGCTACCCTGCCGGATATTCCCACCCATTTTGATTTTGTGACCTGTCCCTGGAATCTCAGAGAAATTTTCTCTTCAGGCAGAAGGAGACAGTCAGCTCTCCGGATAAGACGCATGACCAATGCCGCATATTTCCCTCTGCTGCTGTGCAGTCCGGCATACAAAGAATGGAACAGCATCACGGTTTTTTTCAATGGCTCAGTCAATTCTGTCAATGCCCTGAATTTGGGGATTCACATGCAAAAACATACCGGAGTGCAGATGGACATCTTCACACAGGCCGGAGGAAAATCCCTTTCATATTATGAAAATATTATCAAAAATGCAAAGCTGGAGACAGGAATCAAACAGAAAATTGGGAGGTGGCAGTTTTTTGAAACCGGTTTATTGGAAGAAAATCTGTATGAAATTCCCCATGACGCGCTGGTGATACTGGGGGGCTCCGGTCACAGTCTGATCCATGACATGATATGCGGCAGTTTTCCGGAAAAACTGCAGATTCTGATTTCCAACCCCATGCTCATTGCCGGGCCGAAATATGCGGTGTCTGAATAGCAATTTTTTTCCGCAGATAAGTGCCCATCCGAGAGTTTTCAGGTATAAAACCGGATTTTTCCGGAAAAATCCGGTTTTTCTGAAAAAATTTATACCCGAAAATTTATGGAGTCCTGCCTATGACAGACAGAAAGAAAATTCTGGTGCTTCATCAGGGCGCGCTGGGGGATTTGATCCTCACCTTTCCCTCTCTGCATCATCTTCGTAACACTTGCCCACAGATGGATGGCATCTGCAAGGAAAGCCTGGGAAAACTGGCCTGTCATATCAGGATATTTGACACATATTTTCCTCTGGAATCCGCTATCTTTGCTTCGCTGTGGTCAGATTTTCCCCTTGCAGAACCCCGCCTTGTCCATCTGTTTCATTCATATGATAAAATTCTTATTTTCTCTTTTTCCCGGCACTTGGAAGACAATATAAAAAAAATGTCAAAAATCCCTGTGTTCCGGATTCCTCCCCGGCCTCCTGTGCATCAGGGGAGCCATGTGGCCCGGTTCATTTGGGATCAGCTTGCTTTGCAGGACCTGCTTCCGCGGGACAGGGCGCTGTTTGAGGAGAATAAATACAAGTGTCCGATTGGCCCAAAAAAAATTCTGATACATCCCGGTTCCGGCAGTCCAAGAAAAAACTGGCCCCTGAACCATTTTATCCGGGTTTATGACATCCTGAAATCTGGGGGAATTGAAGCTGAATTTGTTCTCGGACCGGCAGAGGAATTTATGGCAGATGACCTGCAGGGGCTTCCGGTTCACTGCACCCCAAACCTGTCTGGTATTGCGGAAATTATGAAAAATGCCTCAGCCTGTTTGGGAAATGATTCCGGACTCACACATCTTGCAGCTTTTCTGGGACTGCCTGTGACAGCCATTTTCGGGCCTTCTGATCCCCGGCGCTGGAAACCTTTGGGAAATGTGAGAATTCTCCGCGCCCCTGATTTGAAATGCAACCCCTGCTTTGAAACAGAAAAGGAAAACTGTCCGGATTCTGACTGTCTGCACCGCATATCACCGGATATGGCAGCTTTGATGGTAAGGGAAATGACGGGATGAAATATGTTTTTTGACAAGAATCCCCACAGCGACAATGAGGCCGAATCCCGAAAAGATCGGATTCCTCAAATCCAGCAGTACATGACCACGGTGAATTTCAGAATGTTACAAACTAAGTTTCTTCAAGAAACTTAGTTTGTTAAGGGTGTATCTATTCCATAGAAAACAAATTGGTTGTGTAACAGGTTTTCGACAGGAATCCCAAAAACTCACGGTTTTTATTCCAAGATAATCAATCGTCAGCACAGCGTTCTTATCTTGCGAATTTTTTCTTAACTTCCGCAATACCGAGCAGTCCGAAACCCAGTATCAGCATGGATGCTGACTCTGTAACCTGAAATGTTTCCGCAGCATTCGGCAGGGCACCGGCGATCCCGGAAAGCAGAATAACGATAAGGACTGTATAGATAATGGGCAATATTTTTTTCATGATTCTTTCCCTTTCTTTTTTTGATGTGTTAAGTTCTGAAGCAGTGTTTCCCTGAAAAAGTGAACATTGCTGAAAATGTTCTAAGCATAATACATGCCAAAGTATGAACACACTCAAAAATATCTGCCTCCAAAAATTGCAGTTCAGAAGATATCTGTTTGATAATATATTTTATTCTCTGTTATTGGAATTTCCTGAACAGAAAATGGTTTTGTGTTCGATATTTTGAGAAAAACGATAAAAACAGAAGACGTCACCTTTTTATAAGATTTAAATATTTGATTATATTAAATTATTTATATATGCGGACGCAGAGGGCATTCTGAGAATACTATTATTTATAATTAACATATTGACATTTATGATTATTAACTTATTATCCACAAATTTTGGAGTAAACTGTCGCAAAAAATGATGTTTTCGGAATAAATATGTAAAAAATTGATATTATAATATAATTTTTCTGAATTATTGACTGGACAGCCTGACTGATATGGTACAGTAAACGCAATTGGTTTGATCTGGCAGTCTCTTATTTTTGCAGGTGCTCATCCGCATCCGCTCAGGCCATAAACCTGACAATTGATATCAGCAAAGCATATTTTCATGGTGTCCGATCAAAAAAAACCTGTACATTCTCCATATTGATCTGAGACATAAGTTTTTCACGCATCATATCTTCAGGACTTACGCAGTTGCTTAAAAAAGTCCCTTATTAAACCCTGAGGGTTTATCCGGTCAACTGCGTAACTCCTAATCTTTTTTGGAAATACCTGATTCCGGCTTTCGCCAAAATGACGTCATGCCTGCGAAAGCAGGCATCCGGAAAAATTTTCGATAGTGGGTCAAATCGGTTGATGATGCAGAAAAAACACTCCCCTGCCCTGAGGGAGGGGATTTCAGATCAACGGATTTGACCCACCATACGGAAAAATTTTCCACAAAAGTCCCTGAAGATCGAAAAATTATCCCTCCCATATTTATGGCAAATTTGTACAGCACCTTCTGTTTTAAATACATATTTGTAATATCATTCTTTGTTCCGGGCATTCTCCAAAGCATATATCATTTATAATTTCATACAGATATAATTTTTCACAGTCTGGCACATCCCTTGCTTTCCATAAGAAAATGAGCAGCCCAAAATCCACAGGTTTTCAGGAAATTTATCCGCACGTCCACAAAAACAGAAGAAAAAGCAGAGGGAAAGAAAAAGGGGGATCTGTCATGCTGGAAAAAGAAATCAAACATGCCTGTCAAAAAGCAGCCGCTGAACTCCGGCAGAAGAAGGAAAATCTGGTTTCAGAATTTCTCAGGCAAAGACCGCTCGATTTCATGGCCCGGAATGCACAGATTTTGGATGATTATTTCCGTGAAAGTTTTGAAAAGAGCATGGTGGGGCCTGCAATGGAAATTATCAGAAATCCTTACGCCATCATTGCGCTGGGTGGATACGGCAGACAGGAACAGTGCCTTCATTCCGATGTGGACATTCTTTTTCTTTTCAAAAAAGAGGTTCCGGAAAAAGCCGAGGCTCTGATTCGGGAAATCATCTACCCTCTGTGGGATATTGGTCTGGATATCGGCCATGCCACCCGATCCCTCAAAGACTGCATCCGTCTGGGTGCCAAAGATTTTGAAGTGCTGACCTCTCTTCTGGATGCCCGTTTCATCTGCGGCATGTCTCCGCTGCACTCGGAACTGCAGACACAGGTGCGGGAAAAAATCGTTTTCCGAAAATCCGGCAGAATTGTGGAATGGATGCTTGCCGCAAACCGCAGGCGACATGAATATTTCGGAAATTCCGCGTATCTGCTCGAACCCAATCTCAAAGAGGGGCCGGGCGGGCTCCGGGATTATCACACCTTGCTCTGGCTTTCCCGAATCCGCTTCAATCTGGAAACCCCCAGAGATATGGAATACCAGGGCTGGCTCTCCCATGAGGAATTTGCTTCTCTGATGAATTCGCTGGAATTCATCTGGAATGTGCGGAGCGGTCTTCACCTGCTGACACGCAGAAAATACGATCAGCTCCATTTTGAAAATCAGGTGCGGCTCGCGCAGATGCTTAACTACCGGGATGACAGCACCAGACATGGGGTGGAAAGCTTTCTGGGAGACCTGCAGGGGCATATGGAACAGGTGAAACAGCGTCATCTCCTGTTTCTGTGTGAATCAGGAAAAACCCAAAAATGGTTCCGTCTGGAAATCGGCAGACAGAAGCAGAGTGCAGTGGAAGGTCTGGAAATCCGCAAAAACACCCTGTCTTTTGCTTCGCCGGAGCATATTCTCCAAAATCCTCTTCTGGTGCTCAAAATATTTGAGGAGAGCGCTGTGCTGCAAATCCCCCTTGGCACTGAAGCCCGGCGACTGATTCGGGAATTTGCCCATTTGGTGGACAGAAAATTCCGATCTTCGCCCGATGCAGTGGAAATATTTGAGCGCATCCTGCTTTACCGTTCTCCGGATGCCTGCCATGTGCTCAGTGAAATGCACAGCACGGGCCTGCTGGCCTGCCTGATCCCGGAAATGAATTCTGTGACAAACCGCATTGAATACGATACCTGGCATATCCATCCGGTGGACAGACATCTGCTCCACACGGTGCGCATCATCAAAGATTTCGGCACATCTGAAGACAAAAGCCGGGACAGTCTTTGTGCGCAGATCTGCCATGAACTGCCCCGCAAAAATCTGCTGCTGTGGGCCGCGCTGCTCCATGACATTGGCAAAGGGATTCCGGGCAGAGATCATTGCTCTGCCGGTGCGGAAATTGCCCTGCGGGTGATGCGGGAAATGGGATACAAAGAGGAAGATGCGCAGACCGTGGCCTTTCTGGTGCGGGAACATCTTTTTCTTTTTCATACAGGCACCCGCCGGGATATGGAGGAGAAAGAAACCATTGCGCACTGTGTGCACAGAATCCGGGATGCGGAGCATCTTCGTATGCTCTGGGTCCTGACGGTCGCGGATCGCATCGCCACCGGCCCCAGTGCATGGAATGAATGGACATCCGTGCTTTTGCGGAATCTGTTCATAAAAATTCTGGGCAGAATCGAAAATGAGGATGCCCGGACGAAAAATACCCATTGGATGAAAGAAAAGATCCAGCAGATTCTGGCAAGGGTTCCGCCAGAAGAAAAAAAGGAATGTGAAAACCTTCTGTACCTGATGTCCCAGCGTTATCTTCTCCAAACATCTGAGACGGATGTGCGTGAACATATGCGCATGTTCCGATCCCTGGGCACACAGGAATTTGTGTGGAAAATTTCCCGGGCACAGACCTCCTGCACACGGACTGTCACGATCTGCGGAAAAGACAGACCCGGATATTTTTCAAAAATTGCCGGTGTGTTTGCCATCAACCGCATCAGCATTCTGGAAGCCCGCACCCATACCTGGCGAAACCATACAGCACTGAGTGTCTTTGAGGTCATGCAGCCGCCGGATCTGATCTTTGAAGAGGAACGCTGGGCAAGGGCAGAACGGGAACTGCGCTCTGCTCTGTCCGGAAAACTCAATATCATAACAGCCATTGCAGAAAGAATTTCCGGAGAAACAAAGCAGACAGCTCTGCTGTGGAAGGTTCCCACCAGGGTTCAGGTGGACAATGAGATTTCATCCGCATGCACGGTCATTGAGGTTTTTGCACTGGACGCGCCCGGTCTCCTGTTCCGGCTGACCGATGCCCTGTTCCGGTGCAGACTCAATATTCAGAGTGCCCGGATTTCCACTGTGGCTGAACAGGCTGTGGATGTTTTTTATGTCACAGATTTTGACGGACGCAAAGTGGAGAATCCGGATCAGGTGGCAATGATCCGATCACGCATAACAGAACAGTTTCCGGAAAGCGGTTTTGTGCAGGATGCAGCAAAATTGGCAGGATAATACCGGTTGATTTGATGCAATGCTTTCCTTTTCCGGCAGGGGGGCAGGGGAGTGCCAAACTGAAAGTTTGCAGAAAATAAGGGCTTCCCAAACTTTTTCAGTCAGGGACTCCGGCTCGGTCATTTTCCGCTTAACCCGGCGGCATTGAGGTTCTGCACAAAGCATGTTTTCAATGGGGAATCGGCATAACTGTCCATGAGCGGATGGTCACAGATAAAAATGAAAGGACGCCCCTTCTCCGGTTTGAATGCCGTTCATGCAGAATCCGGAGTGCACAATAGATTGTGCCATAACACGGGCAGCGCCTGCATAATCCGATTTTTTCACCAAAATGGATTATGCCCACCATGTGAAGTTCTCAACAGTGAAGTTATGTTATATAAATGGGGCAACGCTCCGCTTTTTCCACCACTGTGCATTATCCGCCCCAGCACTATGCCCAAATTAAGTCGGTGGAAATTTGATCTGCTGTTTCTACAAAAAAAGATTTTTTACCGTCAACGCGTTGGGATCCATATTTTTGTAATCCGGAAGCTTTTTACGCGCGTCTTTGAGTTTTTTGAGCTCATTTAATACAAGCATATGAAGAGCAGTTACTGCTTTTACTCTGCCACCGCCTGTTTTGATATAGTTTGAGGCAGCAATCGCCAGATACTCGCATGCAAAAATTCGGCCTGTCAGTTTGCTGTCCATAGCTCCGGGCGGATTTAAATCACCCCATAAGCGGCAATTTTCCATCGCATCTTTTGCAAAATCCGCGTAATCTTTCAACTTATTGTCAACAATAACCACATTTTTCCTGCCGCCTATTTTGAGCGAGCTTAAGGATATCCACAGTGCCTGCTCGATCACCTCCAGTCCGTCAGGTTCCAGATTACTGCTTATGCCGCTAATTGTAGGGTTCAGCTCCTCAGTGGTTTTAGCACGATATGTTTTTTTCCCATCCACTTTTTTGATGGCATTCACGTCTAACTTGCTGACCGGTGTTTTGCCCTTTGAGATCGTTTTTATATCCTTTGCTATTGTCTTGTTTATCGCCAACATCTGTCTCAGATTGCCTCCGGTTATACAGGTTTTGGTAAAGATGGAAGGCATAAGCCGGGGCGGAGCCGGTGCAGGCGGAATTCCCGAATTGCCGAGATCTGCCGGATCGAATTCTAAATTCTTCAGGAACTCCCATCCTGACGGCACCAGATCCAGCACAATTCCGTTATAGACCACCCGAGGGCCGTGAGGCAGCATTTCCCACTTTTGGCCCCCTGTTGGTCCGAACTCCTGACGCTCTCCCAAAGTATGACGACCGCCTGTTTGATCCGGCGTAAACTTTTCCTTATCTTTTTCGGACACACCAACCGTTTTTTCCTTTAACCAGTAAGATCCCACTGTGAGAAGGAAAAATTTATTACGACGGTCCCAACGATCAATAGGTGCTGAGCCTTCACAGCCAATCAAAAGACCGCCATAGGTATCATAGGTGGGTCTGAGATAGTAGATATACAGATGGCCGTGTTCACCGTCCTCCAAAATTCTGTTGTTCGACAGGGGATTCCGGTTGTTTTCTCCGCCCAGAGCAATGTTGATGCCATAATGTTTTTTCTTATGATCTTTTTTTCCTTCATTGAGCCGGAGTATGCGCCCTGCTGCCATGAGGCGCATTTCAGCAGGCGTGATCACATCAATGCCGTGTGTGGCTGCAAAACGCTTGTTTTTCAGAATGAGGTTGTTATCTGTGCCGCCGCCAAGCCAGTTGAAAAAACCGTCATCCGCATCTTTTACAGCTTTGGGCAGTATGATGAGAATCCGACCTCCGCGCGAAAGAGCGGAAGCAATGGGAAGGTCACTGAATGCCCAGGATTCCCATCCGTTAGCAGATTGGTAAAGAAGCCCTCCGTGATGCAATACGGTGAAAACCCGCTTAAGCAGTTCCACTTTTTGGCTTCCGCCATGCTTCAATGCACCGTACCACATGGCACAATCCAGCCGAAGCTGCTCGTCGGGTGCACGACTGCGCAGGATTTCTGCAAGTCCGGGTATGCTTTCAGGGCCGTCATAACCATATCTCTTAACATACTCATGCACCACCGGATTGATATAATTCATCCGATCCTGATCAAAGGTTCTCGTCGGATTCTTGATGTAATAATCATATTCCGCTTTTGCATCAATAGCCATTTCATTCTCCTTATATCTGCATGTAACCAAATATATTTACAGGGTTATAAATTGATAAAACATACTGTTTCTCTCACCCATTGTCCGGGACAGCATTTTCCAAATTCTTTCACGCTGCCTGCTTTTATCCCTGAATCAGTGAAGGTGGCAGCCGAATATATTTTTTTAATCTGCGATCCAGTTATTTCAATCATTTTCTGGATACTGACTTTCCTCAGTATGACGGTGATGGCGTAACATCAGCTTCTTAATTCCCATTAAAACAAACAGTTCACCCCCGCACCCTCACCTGCCCCCACTCCGGCACATCTTCACTCGGTTTCACCCAGGAAGTCCAGCCCAGCCGAGCGCCTTTGGTCACACTCAGCAGCATACCCGGAACCTCCTCTTTTTTCAGAATCAGCACCAGATCAAAATCAAACTGATCCCCGGTATAAAAACGGGTCAGTTGGCCGATGGCCGCATGTCCGGATTTTCCGGGCAGAAAATCCAGAAATTTTTCCAGATTCATCGGCCCGATATGCAGTTCAAACTTTCCCTGCTGCTCCCACACCCGTTTTCCAATCACGGCATCATGACCCAGACGGCTGTTCTGTCCTTTCAGTCCCAGTTTTGTAATCTGGTCTTCTGCCAGATCATACCACTGGCCGCACATCTGTTTTCCTTTGATCCGCACACTGAAATAGTGGGAGAGCATGGCCTCCAGCCCCTTCATGGACCTGGGCTGCTGGTTCAGCAGTCCGGTATAAAAAAGCAGGGCACGGTCTTTGACACTCATGCGGTTCTGCAAACCCTCTGTGCCCATGCCCATCAGACAGAACAGATACCGGGCAAAATGGCTTTCGGCCGCGTTTTTCCCGTCAAATGCAATGCGGGTCATCTTCCGCACCCGGTACAAAAGGGAAATGAAGCGGTGATTGAACATATCCAGAAAATCCCGCAAAGCCGTGTCTTTTTTCCGCACCCGTTCCTGAATCAGCTCGGTATAGGGCGGAGGCAGAACCCCGTGATGACCGGCCAGTCCCATAAAACTGACCTCCATGCGGATGGGGCAAGCATCTGATCCGTTTTGGCTGACTGCGCAGACATCACTGGCCGGAAAATCCAAATCCGGGGCAGAGCGGAAACGCAGAGACTCTTTCTGTGCGTCCGCTGTTTCCCCAACAGGCTGTCTGTCCGGATGCAGCATTTCCAGCAGACGAACGGCCTGATAAAAATCAAAACGCCAGCTTTGTGCAAACAGGAGTTTTTCTAAAAGATGATCTGCTCCCCTGCTCTGGGGGGCCATATCTTCCATATTCCCTCACGCTGATGACTTTTGAGGATCAGTTGGGTAAAGGTGTTTACCGAAGTGTAAAGGGCAAAAAAATGATCCAGCACAGAGGCCAGAAGAAAAGGACTGCTGGCCGTGTACTGACTTTCATCCACTGTCAGACTGATTTCTGTCCCCCGGCAGAATCCCCTCCATGCGTCCGAACCCATGCGGCGCACCACTTTCCGGCAGACCAGATCCCGGATTCCGGCAATCTGATGGGCAATGTCACTTCTGCGCCAGGTGTCCATGAGATCATGCGCGCTGTAAATCATCAGGATTTCCCGCAGGGCGTCCGGGTTTTTTTCTCCCTCAGACAGGGAAAGATAATTGAGAGACAGATGGGAAATCAGACGCCATAAGGTGGAACCGTCCAAAGGCGGATCAATTTGGGCCATTGGTTTCTGCAGCACGGAAATCCGCAGCACAGGCGCGGCCTCCTCAATCTGCAGCAGGGTTCCGGCAGGCAGTTCTTCAGCCAGCCAGCGGTTGGTGCACAGGGTTTTGGCAAACACCGCTGTTCCCGGAGGCCGTGCCGGATGGAAATCCATATCTGTGAAACAGAGATATATCCGGGTGCCGGGCAGATCGGCCCTGCCGGTTTTTTCCCGCCGCGCGTACCACCGGGGCAGCCCCGGATTCCTGTCCATGCCATGTGTGAAAGAGAAATAGGGTTCCACGGTTTCTGCTTCATAAGGGGTTCCCCTGACTGCATGCACAGAGCGTATGGAATGAATTTCTGTTATCCGCTCTCTGCGGCTGTCAGGTGTAAGCAGATATTCCGGCCGGGTTCCGTCAATCCGGATGGGATCAGTGGTTTTGTGAAAGAGATTGATGACCGGCGTGCATCCCAGACAGAAGGTGTCTTCATCAATCATCAGGGTTTTGGCAGGCATCTGATCCAGCACCAGCAGAATATCCGCGCGGCTTCCGGAAAGCTGCACTGATGAGAGATCCAAATCAAAAAACAGGTATTTCTGGGGAAAGGCAAAGTATTCGTGCAGCAGGCGGTATCCCTCATGCGCGGCGGGCGGATCAGGAAGCAAGTTTTCCTCAGGCCCGAATCCGACCGGCCTGATCATTTCCCCTGCCGGATAAAGCGGTTTTCTGCTTTCTCCTGTCAGCACAGCGGTTTTCAGGGTATGGGCAAAAATCAGTTCATACAGACTGCCTGCGCTCATGCGATCACCGCTGAGGTGAAAGCGTATGCAGCCCATGCCGATTTCTTCCAGGGGAACTGAAAAACTTTCCAGGCACAGACGCAGCACCACTGCTGCTTTGGGCACATGATCCAGAAAATCATACCGGCCTGCGGACTCAAACCCCGCATACCGCAGTTGCACAGGCCAGAGCATAAGGGGATAACAGGTTCTGAAACGGCAGATATCCCCCTGCTCGCTTTGAGCAAACAAAGGGGTATGTCTCGGAATCAGATGACCGGTGGTGAATCCGCCCTGAGCCGGGTCAACCGCAAACCGGGCAATGGCCATGGACGGAGTGGGAGAAACAAACTGCGGATACAGGATGCCAAGCAGGGCTGTGGAAATGCGGGGAAATTCGCTTTCCAGATTGTACTGAATCCGGCCGCTGAGAAAGGCAAAGGACTCGATAAGCCGCTCAATATGGGGATCCGGGCACCGGTCCGCCTCCAACTCCAGACGTCCCGCAATTTTGGGATACTGTCTGGAAAATTCCGATCCCATCCGGCGCAGATAGGTCAGTTCCCGTTTATAGAATTCCAGCATGTTTTCGTGCGCGGTCATAAGGCTGTCCCATTCACTGGTACTGATGATCAAATGTGATACCAAATCGCCATTGAAGTTATAAAATATTTTCTGCCTGTTCATCAAACAAAC
>CAZDIU010000013.1:0-37680 GCA_964505535.1 uncultured Desulfobacterales bacterium
GCGACCGGCCGGTCGCCCCTACAATGGGCAGATTATTTTTTGGAAAATCCCTAAGTTTTTTTTACCGGATCAGTTAAAAAATGCTTGACAAATGCTTTGTGTCCTATTAAATTGTACACAACTTAATAATTGCCAAAACCGGGATGATTCAGAATGAATGTAAACGAGTGCATCTTTTTTCAGCTTTCCAAGGCCAGTCAGGCCGGGATACGTTTCTGGGCAGGGAAAATCGCAGACCGCAATGTGAGCCCGGTTCAGGGGCTGGTGCTGATTTCTCTGGCCGAGGAGGATCGGACCACATCCGCACATCTGGGGCAGCGGGTTCAACTGGACAGTGCCACGCTTACCGGCATTATTGACCGGCTGGAAAAAAGCGGATTGGTGGAAAGACAGAAAAATCCGGATGATCGCCGTGCGATTCTGATCTGTCTGACAGAAAAGGGAAGGCAGATGGCAGAGGAACTGAAGCGCATTTCAGAAACAGCCAACCGGGAATTCCTTGCCGGGCTGAGTGCAGACGAGGAACGGATGCTGCGCGCACTGCTGTGCAGAATTCGGTGAATATTTTTTTGTTCTTATTGCTTGCATACAATTAAAGTATTTGCAAACAAAATGGCGGGAAATTTTGACTGCAACCGCTTTTTCAGAACGAGGAGGGAACTATGGTGAGAATTGATGAAATCATTGATGAATACCGCAAAGGAGATTTTGACAGACGCCTGTATCTGTTTATGGAATACAGAGACATGCGGGATGCGTTTGTTGAAATTGATCAGGAAGAATATGGTTCCGGAAACAGGGAGACCGGAGGCGGGACAGCCAAAACCGGATCAGGCTTCTGCTGGCGCGGATGGGGCTTTTGCCACCAATGAATCCGCAGTTTTCAGTCTTTTTTTGCAGTTCCGGATTCCTGCTCAATGCCATTGATGTAAACGAAACCCTGGGGTTTTGCAAACCCTCAGGGTTTTCCTGGAATGTCTGTCAGATTTTATACGGCATTGTGCCCGGTCGCAGACATCCGGAAAGAATTTTGGTTCTTCAATCTGTTTTGCGGAAACACCGGATTCCGGATTTCGCCGGCCGGATTTCGCCGGAATGATGTCATGCCTGCGAAATCAGGCATCCTGAAAAATTTCCGCAAAAATCATTCAGGAACCATAATTTTCATAAAATTCAGTTATCAATATTTGACTGCCACAATGAAAGGAGAAAGAAAATGGCTTTGATTCAGACCGTATCACCGGAAAACGCAGAAGGAAAAGTGAAAGAAATCTATGATGTGATGATGGAAAGGGCCAGAGTGATTCCCAAACCCTTTCAGATGATGAGCGCAAGCCCTGAACTGCTTGCCATTGTCCACCAGTCCATTGGTCACTATTTCCGGCATCCCCGGCTGAGTTTCGGACTGCTCACCCATATCCGTATGCTGGTGGCCAGTCATCATGACTATAAATACTGCACAGATTTTAACGCTGGACTTTTGCAGATGCTCACGGATGCCAGTGATGAGCATCTGGAGGCTGTGAAAAAAGATCCGGCAAAGGCTGCGCTGGATGCCAAAGACCGGGCCATGCTGCTCTTTGTGCTCAAAGCTGTAAAAACACCGGACAGCGTGACGCAGAAGGATGTGGATGATCTGCACAGTCTGGGATGGACGGACAAAGATATTCTGGAAGCCACTCACCACGGGGCGGACATGGTGCGTCACGGCATTCTGTTCAAAACATTCAAAATGGATCAGTGAGTCAGACCCGTGAAACGCACAAAAATCACAGACCGGATTATCTGTATTGAGCCGTGTTCCATGAGCAGTTTCAAATCCTGCGCGGGAGTCATTGTGTCCGGTGCGCACAAAATGCTGATTGACACCAATATGGGGCCGGAGGACACGCCACTGCTGCTGCAGTCTGAACGCCCTGACACAGCCGTAGTTTTCCATTACCATGTGGTTCGGAAAATATGAAATTGCTGCTTGTGTTTTCATTCACTGTGATTATATTTTTTTCATGAAACGAAAACAGTTCGTTTCCATCAAAAAAACAGCAATCCAAAATCATGAGGTGACAATATGACACATTCATCTGAAAACAGGGAAAAGTCGTGCATTGACAACTGCTCTGCATCATACAGAAAATGTATTGACAGCGGAGAGCATGAATCCGTATGCAAAATGAAACGGGTTCCCTGTCTTTGCAAATGTTCCAGTGACTGATACAAATGACTGATACCGAATCGCCATTGCTTTGATCCGATGCTGTCAGCCATTCCGGCTTTCTGCAGAGGAACGCCGTCCGGACTCTCTGTGTCCGACATTGGACAAAACCGATGGCGAACCGGTATGACACAAAAACAGCGGCAGAATTTGTTGCATTTTCTGCCGCTGTGTCATTCTTCCGTGCAGAGCATGACAAATGCCTCTTCCTCCACTGCTGCATCTTTGTCTTTCATTTTTCCCCTGTTCCCTTTTTGACAATGGCATCTATGGATTTGAAAACCTCCTCCTTTCCCGCATCCGGATGTTCGGACAGATAATGCGCAATGCTGTTGGCCACATAGGCCGTGGCAATGGAGGTTCCTGCATAGGCTCCGGCCTCACCTTTGTATCCCACAGGCAGAGAGGCAAATCCGGGCGCGGATACTGTGACAAAACTGCCGTAATTGGACTGCTCCCAGGCTTTGCCGTCTGTTCCCAGTGCGCCCACACCGATGACAGAGGAATAGGCCGCAGGCCATACTTCCTTTCCTGTGGGTTCATTTCCCACAGCAGCCACCAGAATCAGCCCTTTTTCATTTGCATAACCCAAAGCCTGCTCCAGAAAATCGCTTTTGGTGTCCGATCCCCAGCTCATGCTCAGCACCTTTGCACCGTTCTCCAGTGCAAAGTCAATGCTGCGCATCATGCTGAAATTCGTGGTGATGCCGTTGTCATCAAACACCCGGATGGGAATGATGGGAACAGATTCATCTTCCGGAGATACGCCGTAAGGACTGACTGCGCCCGAAGCAATCAGAGCCATCTGGGTTCCATGTCCAAGACCATCCGTAAAGGAATCCTCAGGATTGACCGCATCCAGGGCGGCAGCCACATTTCCCTCCAGTCCTGAACCGGGCAGCAGACCCGAATCCAGCACAGCCACCCGGACGCCGCGTTCCGGCGGGGAAGGATTCACATATCCGGCATCCGGCGCATCCGGGCTGATATTCCGCCAGGGCAGGAGAATGGGATAGGCATAATTGGGTTCTGCGGCAGCAATCTGTTTCGATATTTGCGAGATCAGCGCGGAAACATCCGTATTTTCCGGAACCCCGATCCGGTACACACCGGTGCGGCTGTCATATGCCAGGATGTTCCCTCCGATACCCTTGAGGAATTTTTCAAATTCCGCACGGGAAACACCCAGCGCGGGACGCAGCAGAATCTCATCTTTGATGTAAAGTGCCCCGTTTTTCGGGTCCCGCAGCACCCTGAAATTATGCCCTGTTTCCAAAGACCGCATCCGGGATTTTCTGCCCGGTTCAAATATCTGTATTTCTGTGAGTCTGACCTGGGATTTCCCCGGCAGGGATTCCCAGATCAGGGCATAATCCAGAGACTGCAGCACAGCGCGCAGTCCTTTCTGCATATCCCGTTTTTCAAAGGACGCGGAAATTTCAGGATTCAGATTCGGATCCACCTGCACCCGGATTCCCTGTGCGGCAAACCGTCCCAAAATCCGCTGCAGCGGAACCTGATCCGCATGAAGACTCAGTCTGTCACCGGATATGCGCACGTCCAGTATCTGCGCATCCAAGGGTTCCATGAGCATCCCCAAAAGCAGCATCATTGCTGCCGAAATTTTATAAAACATGATTTTCTCCGGATTGTTTGAATGTTAAAACGCCAATTCCCTGTTTTCAGAAATCATCCGGCATAAGTACCCAACCGAAAGTTTTCAGGTATAAAACAACCGGATTTTTCCGGAAAAATCCGGTTTTTCTGAAAACTTTGCACCCGAAAATTTATGTTGCCTTACTTATCTGAATCCCATCGATCCATTCGCCAAATATAATCATGATATTTTCCTTCAGCATACATTTTTTTGCGGATATTGATGGAAAAACTTGGATATGTCAAGCCGTTCATGTCATTTTGACATTGGGAAAATGAATGTCCAGAAGCTTCGGAGGTTTTCAAAACACGCTGTTTTTTTGGATGACAATTTTCCTGAGAAACAGATGCGCAACTTCTAATCCGCAAACTGCACAAAAGTTTTGCAACATTCTCATTGCCTTTGCCAATCAGGGCGTTCGGGTTACAGATTTCGGGTGTCAGAAAAATAAATACCGAACCTCTGCCACCTGATTCAGCAGCAACTTTTGTCCGGTGTCAAAGCAAAACCATTGCTGTTTGCGCTGGACAAACCGTATGCACCATGTTTATATGAAAATCAGAGTGCAAATGTGTATTTTTCCAAGTGGAAAAAAAATCGGTTTGCCTGATTTTTTTTATACTTCATCTTTTACCGGAAGGAAAAAACTGAATGAAACCTGACAAACATCTTCTCACCCGGATCAAAGGCTTTCTGGATGAGGAGGAAGGACAGAGACTTTACGATATTGCCCTGGAAGCCTCAAAAATGGGGCCCTGTCTGGAGATCGGAAGCTACTGCGGCAAATCCGCTGTCTGGCTGGGGACAGCGTGCCGGGAAAACGCTCAGGTGCTGTTTTCCGTGGATCATCATCGCGGCTCGGAAGAGCAGCAGCCCGGAGAGGAATATTTTGATCCGGAACTCTTTGATCCCCGCACCTTTCGCACAGATTCCTTTGCCCTGTTCCGGCAGACATTGGAAACGGCAGGTCTGGAGGATACAGTAATTCCCATTGTCTGCCGGTCGGAACTGGCTGCCCGTGCCTGGGGAACCCGTCTGAGTCTGGTTTTTATTGACGGCGGCCACAGCTTTGCCACAGCATTTGCAGATTACAATTCCTGGGCCGGGCATATCATGCCGGGCGGGTATCTGCTCATCCATGATATTTTTCCCAATCCCAAAGACGGGGGACAGGCTCCGCATCAGGTGTATCAGTTTGCTCTGGCCTCCGGACTGTTTGAACAACTGCCCATGTGCAAAAGCCTGGGCATTCTGAAACGCCGTAACTGCGGTGAGTTTCCCCATTCCCATATCCTGCCTTGACAGATGTGCCGTTATTGTTTATTTACATCAAAACCAATTTCGCACAGACCTTTCGGAAATCAGCGGATTACTGCATGTTTCGTCACTGATGTTGCGCACCTCTGTCACACCTGCGAAAGCCGGTATCCGGAACTCTTTGAAAATACTGGATTCCGGCCTTTGCCGGAATGACGGATATAAGAGATAACTGCCTGATATTTGGAAGGGTTGCGTAACATCAGTTCATCATTCCGGCAAAAGCTGAATCAGGTATGTTCAATTCGTTGCGGATACAAAATTCTATCGGTGTGAGGGTTCCGGTCTGTTTCAGAATCGCTCTGCATGGCAGAATTCTCAGGAAAAATCATTCCCCATTGCCGCCCCGGTTCAGACAGTCACTGTGCCAGCCGCCTGCAAACGGTTTCTGCAATATACGCGGGGATCGTCCGATTCTCAATCAAAGGAGGTAACAAACATGGAAAAAGAAAGAATTCAAAAAAAACTGCTGAAAATCCTGGACACGGTTCCGGCACTGGAAGCCATTTTGCTCTCTGCGGATGATCTGGAGGATAAACGTCAGAAAATTCGGTATTTTCTGTCAGATATTCTCATGATGACCTTTGATGACAATCCCACCATCCCCCCTCTGGAATGGATACTCACACGCAACGCGGTCAATGTCTTCCGCAGCATTCTGTCCACCCGAAATGAACGTCTGGCCGGTTTTGCCCTTCTGCAGTATATCAATGACATTCTTCACAAGCAGGATTTGAAACAGGGCATGGAAGAACCAGGTCCCGGATTTTTTGCGGAATTTGAGCGCCTGGTCAGAGCAACTGCGGGCAATACCCGGCTTTATACAGGAAATGCTCCGGCCTTTCTGAAATATGAAGGCCGGAAAGCGGCAAAGATGCGATCAGCGGATCTGTCCCGGCTGTCAAGAATCTCCAAAGGTTTCACGGACAGATACGCGTGCGGACTCGACAATGAAATTATCCGCATCCGGAGCAGAAACAAAAACAGAATCCTGAAATATTTCAATGCAACCGAACTGGAATGGGGAAAATGGAAATGGCATACCAGCCATATCATCCGGGATGTCAAAACCCTCAGTGATCTGATAAAACTCACAGACAGCGAATACCGGGCTGTGGAAATGGCGCGGAAAAACCGGATTCCCTTTGGCATCACCCCCTATTATCTTTCCCTGATGGATTATGAACCGGGACAGGGAAGGGACACAGCCGTAAGAGCGCAGGTGATTCCGCCTCTGCCCTATGTGGAAAAGATGAAGGAAAACCGGGACAGGGCAGACTGTTCCATGGATTTCATGCTGGAAAACGACACCTCCCCCATTGACGGCATTACCCGGCGCTATCCCAATATTGTGATTCTCAAACCTGTAATGACCTGCCCCCAAATCTGTGTTTACTGCCAGCGCAACTGGGAAATCGAAGATGTGTATTCCAGACATGCGGTACTGCCAAAGGAAAAACTGGATGCAGCCATACAGTGGATTGCGGATACACCGGAGATCAGCGAAGTTCTTGTCACCGGAGGCGATCCCTTTCTGCTTTCCAATGAAAAACTGGAAGACATTCTTTCCCGGCTGGCCCGCATTCCCCATGTGGAAAGAATCCGCATCGGAACCCGTACCCCTGTCACCCTTCCCCAGCGGATTACGGATGCGCTGGTGCGGGAAATCCACCGTTTCCATATTCCCGGAAAGCGGGAAGTCATAATTGTGACCCATTTTGAGCATATGTATGAGATCACACCCGAAGCCATGCAGGCAGTGCAGAAATTCCGGCAGTACGGAATGGATGTTTACAACCAGATGGTATACACCTTTTACAATTCCCGGAAATTTGAGGCTGCTGCCACGCGGCACAAACTGCGGCTCATCGGTGTTTCCCCCTATTACACTTTCAACACAAAGGGAAAAGAGGAAACTGATGAATACCGGGTTCCCATAGCCCGGCTCATGCAGGAGCAGCATGAGGAGGCCCGGCTTATGCCCGGAACCGTGCGCACGGATGAGATTGTTTTCAATGTGCCGCGTCTGGGAAAAAATTACCTGCGGGCTGCCCAGCATCATGACATGATTTCCCTTCTCCCGGACGGGCGCAGGGTTTATGAATTCCATCCCTGGGAAAAGAAGTTCTCTCTGATGAACACCTATGTTTACACAGATGTGTCCATTTATGATTATCTGCAAAGACTCAAATCGGCAGGAGAGAATATTGCGGATTACCGGAGCATCTGGTATTATTACTGATGCATGCTGATGAAAAAGTTGCGATTTTCTTTAATCAGACTGATTAAGTTAGGGATATTCATTCAGCAATTCTGAAAAATCTTAAAAGAAAGAGAGGGAATTATGCAAAAAATTAAAACAACCGCATTTGCAGCAATGTTTTGTACAACCGTATTCATGTCCGGATTGTGCAATGCAGACGGGCCAATTTGCATCGGTTTATCTGCGCCCATGACCGGACAGTATGCGGATGTGGGCAGGAGCTTTCAGGAAGGGGTGGATCTTGCCATTGAACAGATCAACAGGACAGGGGGGATTGACGGACGCAAAATTGAACTGATTGTCCGCGACAGTCAGGGAGATCCCAAAATTGCAAAAAGAGTGGCAAGAGACTTTGCAGAAGACAAAAGGATTGCCGCAGAGATCGGAGACTTCACCAGCAGCTGTTCTCTGGCTGCGCAGCCGGTATATCACAGAGCAGAGATGGTTCAGTTGTCGCCCACAACGTCTCATCCTTCGTTTGCCCCGGGAAGTCCTTACAGCTTCGGAATTGTCGGAACCCAGGAAGGAGAAGGTCCTTTTCTGGCAGGTATGGCTGTTGAAAAACTGGGCAGAAAAAGGCTGGCACTGGTTTATCTGAACACAGACTGGGGCATCGTTCTGAAGAAATTTTTTGCTGAAAAAGCAAAGCAGCTCGGTGCAGAAATTCTTGTTGAAGAACCGTATCTTGACGGTGTGGCTGATTTCAGCGCGCTGGTGGAAAAAATCCGGGCGGCAAAGCCTGATCTTCTGTTTCTTGCTTCCATGGTTCCGGATGCAGCCGGAATATGCAGAGAGATAAACCGGATCGGCTGGAATGATGTAATCCTGATGGGTTCACGTCCGATAGTTACACCGGAATTTATCAAACTCAGCGGCAATTCGGCGGAAAACGTATTCTCATGCACTTTGTTTATTCAGGATGACCCCCGACCGGAAGTTCAGAATTTTGTCAAGGCATACAAAACCCGCTTCAATCATATGCCGGACTGGATTGCCGCAGTTGCATGTGATGCCATGAACCTTCTTGGAGAAGCGATGAAACAGGGGGGTACGGATCGCAAAGCGATTCAGAGGACGCTCTCAGAGATGAAAGAATTCTCAGGTATTACCGGAAAGATAACGCTCAGCAGATACGGGGATGTTGTAAGAGAGTATCTGCTGCTGCAGGTGAAAAACGGGGAGTTTGTCCTTTATCAGCAATAGGATGCAGAAAACCCTGAGGGTTTTGGAAACCCTCAGGGTTTGATCCAAGGCTTATTTGAGGAGAATTTTATGAAAACATATATGAAAATCGCGGTTGCAGCATTATCGGGACTGCTTCTGTTTTGTGCATCAGGTTATGCAGACGGGCCTGTTTATATCGGCCTATCCGCTCCCATGACCGGACAATACGCGGAAATAGGCAAATATTTTCAGGAAGGTGCGGAACTTGCCATTGAAAATGTCAACAGGACAGGAGGGATTGAGGGAAGGCAGATGCAACTGATCAGCGAAGACAGCCAGGGACTGCCGGAAATATCAAAACGAATCGCGGTAAAATTCGCAAACGATCAGCGGATTGTCGCGCAACTCGGCGATTTCACAAGCGAGTGTTCCCTTATGGCACAGTCCGTTTACCGGAAAGCCCGGATGGTGCAGTTGTCGCCCACCGTATCTCATCCCCAGTTTGCTCCGGGAAGCCCCTTCAGTTTCACCATCAGCGGCTCACAGGAAGCGAGAAGCCAGTTTATGGCACATACCGCAGTCAGAATATTGGGGAAAAAAAGACTGGCAGTGCTGTATGTGAATGATGAATGGGGCATTGCTGTCAAAAAGCATTTTGAAGAAGCCGGGAAACAATTTGGTGCGGAAATTGTCGGCGAGGAAACTTATTTCAAGAATACAAAAGAGTTTGCGCCCATCCTTGAAAAACTTCGCGCGGCAGAACCTGATTTTCTCTGTCTCGGTACACTGTTTTATGACGCGGCACTGATTTGCAGACAACGGCAGAAACTCGGATGGAATGATGTAACAGTCATGGCTTCGGGAGCAGTTTGTATGCCTGCGTTTATCGATCTTGGCGGTGATGCCACAGAAGGTGTTTATACCTCTGCATTCTTTTATCCCAAAGATTCCCATCCGAAAATTCAGCAGTTTGTCAAAACCTATGAATCAGCGTATCATCAGACGCCGACATGGTTTGCCGCATCTGCATATGATACAGTGAATCTGCTGGCCGAAGCCATCAGAAAAGCAGGAACCGGCAGGCAGGCGATCCGTGATGCACTGGCCGGCATCAGAGATTTCTCAGGAATTACCGGAAACATAACTTTCAGAGAACACGGGGATGTGACAAAAGAGTTTGTTCTGCTGCAGGTAAAAAACGGAGAGTTTGTTTTACATTCCCGGAAATAAGCACTGCATGACCAGTGTAATTTTTACAGGATAAAATAAGGATTAACAATTTAATTTTTTTAAAAAAAATTCGGTTTTTGATGCTGTAAAATTCAATTTGGTTATGCAGCACCCAACTGAAAATGCGAATTAAGAGTTAAAAATTTCAGAATCAATAAAAACAAATTGTTATATATTCACGCAATGATTTGACAACTTTTTGAAAGTTGTCAAATCCTGTCTCTTAATTGACAGTTTTTGCAAATGCTGAGGAGGAAAATGAAAATCAGAATATCAGAATGGAATCTTGCAGCGAAACTGATTGTGGTGAATGTATCAGCTATCCTGGTACTTGGGGCAATTCTCACTCTTGTTTTTGTCTCATTCAAAAATATAGAAACTTTGGTGTCAGGGATTGTCAAAAAAGAGGTTCCGCAGGTGATTGAGAACGGTCAGACAGGAAATGAACTGACAGGCATGTTTGCAGATCTGCTGATGGGTATGTTCTACGGAGAGGATGAGAGAATAAAGGAAAAGTATGAAGAGGTTGATCAGATCATCATGGCTGTGCAGGATGTGAATCCTGATTTGAAGAAATCCCTTGAGGAATTCAGACCGAAACTTGCTGCTGTTCTCCATCAGTTCACGGTGATAGGAAGCACTACGGAAAAATTCAAAATCATAGAAGGCGATTTTATTTATACACTTGAAACACTTCAGGACAAAATCGCAGAACAGACAGAAATGCAGGATAATGATTCCCCTGCCATGCGGCATATGGAGCAGCTTAAATCAATGGGAACCCGGTATCGGGAAGTTTTTCTCAATATTGCCCAGCAGGTGGCGGAACTTCGCGGGGGAAATACGCCCCAGTCCGGCAGGGCGGAAGATCACCCCATCATAGCGGATATGAATTATCTGAAACTCTCCCTTGAAACTCTGCTGGCCGCTGAACCGGAAATCCGTCAACTGGGACGAAAACTCATAAATATAATTCAGAATTATAAAGAGATTCTGATTCTGTTCCTGAATGCTGCCGCAGATTTTCAGAAACAGATCAGAGAGACCAGCGACGCAAAAGAGCGCGTCATGACGGTTCTGAAGGATACCAACAGGCAGATTGCCGACTCAGCCGTCAATACGCAGAAGCGCATTGACACCAGAATACAGCTTACTGGAAAAATTATCATTCTTCTGTCCGCAGGCGTACTTGCTGTGAGCCTGCTCATAACCTATTCTGTTTTCAGAACTTTCAGGATAGAGAGCGATGCAAAGCTTCTTGAACATGATATGGAACTGGCAAAAAAAATTCAGACCGCATTACTTCCGAAGAGTCCTGAAATACAGGGATATGAAATTGCCGCCAGTTGCGATCCTGCGGATGAAGTCGGGGGCGATTATTACGATATGATTTCTGTCGGAGGGTATGACTGGATTGTCATCGGCGATGTTTCGGGACACGGCGTAACCGCAGGACTGGTCATGATGATGGTTCAGACAGCCATTCACACGGTCCTGATTCAGAATCCGCAGGTGCCGACCTCCCGGCTCCTGTCCGTGATCAACAGGACCATATATGAAAACATTGTGAAAATGGATGAACAGAAACACATGACAATTCTGGTGATTGCCTGCGGAAGGGACGGATTCTTTGACTTTTCCGGGCTTCATGAGGACATTCTGTTCTGGTGCGCAGAAACCCGGAAGGTGGAAACCATTGAAACCGACGGCATGTGGATCGGGCTTGCAGAGGATATTTCCGAAATGGTGCCGGTGAGTGAACTCAGGATGGGAAGCGGGGACTGCATTATTCTCTACACAGACGGCATTATTGAAGCCAGGGGAAAAGACGGCAGATTCTTCGGCACAGAGCGGCTGGCCGCTGTCATTGAGGCCGCTGGAGGCGGATCCGCTTCCGAAATCCATGCCGCTATTCTGAATGAACTCAGGGATTTTGAAAAACCTGATGATGTCACGCTTTTTGTGATGAAAAGGGTGTAACACAGATGATAACCTTAAAAGGAGAAGGGAAACGGATATGTCTGAAAACAGTGTCATCACATTCGGAGAGTTTATCGAACCGGGTGAAGGAAAAATCGAAGGGCATCTGAGTTTAAGTTTTCACTCCCAAACTCTGAATATGGATGAACTGTGGGAAAGCAGTTCTCTGTCCGCGAAATTTCTGTCCACATTCTGGGGCAAATTTCTTCCCATATCAGATTCAGCATCTGTTCCGCTGAGAAAAAAAATACAGGACGAAGTTCACTATATTTCCGGAGAACTGCTCGGAAATGCTGTCAAGTTCAGTTATGACCCTGAGTTTCTGATTGAAATCTGCCTCTATCTGCATGACAATGAACTCCGTTTTTATGTAAGCAACAGTGTCAGGCCGGAGGATTTGGAGAAATTTCAAAATTTTATCAAACGGTTACTCTCCGAAGACCCTGCGGCATATTTTCTGGAGCAGATGGAGAAAAGCGCGGCTGAGGGCAGCACGGAATCTGGCGTGGGATTTCTGACACTGATCAACGATTACGGGGTAAATCTTTCATGGAAATTTGAAGAAAAAGCGTCCGGAATAAACATTGTCACCACGCTGGCAAGAGTGCCGGTTGTACGCAAATAAACAATACGGAGGAGAAAGAATATGCAGGTGCAGGGAGATAAATACAGCATTACCTATCAGTCTGAGACGGAAACGGTTCGCTGCGCGGGCTTTCTTGATCTGAGAGGCAAAGACGGTTATAAGGACATAGCGGATTTGTTCGACAAAGTGGCAGCACAGTCCCCCCCACCGAAAAAGATTCTGCTTGATGTCAGAGATCTGGAATTTCTCAACAGTTCCGGAATCACCACCATTGGCGGGTTTGTCATCAGACTGCGCAAAAAAGGAGGCATACGGCTTCTCATTCAATGCTCGGATAAGCATTCATGGCAGTCAAGATCAATGACAGGGCTTCAGAAACTGATGCCTGACAGTCTGGAAATCACTTTTGAATAAGGATGCCGGCCTTTGGAAAAAGAAAAATCCAGAGAAGAGCTGCTGACGGAAAATGCTTCCCTTAAAGGTGAAATCAATGATCTGAAGCTGATGATGGAAGCTGTCACCGGGCATTCGGACGGCATTGAATCAGAACTGCTGCAAAAGATTCATGCAGGCGAAAATCTGTTTCAGATCATAAGCAAAACCATACCGGTTCCATTTGTCATTGTCAGCAGTGCAGGCAATATCGTGTTTTCCAATGAACATGCGAATCAGCTTTTCGGGTATTCTGCCGAATCCTTTCTGAACAAAAAAGCACTTGATTTATATACATATCCTGAAAAACGTCAGGCTTTTCTGCAAATTCTGTCTGAAAAGGGGCGGGTGGACAATTTTGAAATCATGATGAAAAAGCAGGATGGTTCGCCATGCCCTGTCTGTGTGTTTTCCCAGCCTGTCATCTTCAGAGAACAGAACTGTCTGCTCACCGTCATTTATGATCTCACGGGGCGGATTAAATCAGAAGAGGAAAAACTTGCACTGGAAAAGCAGATTCGCCAGACCCAGAAAATGGAGGCAATCGGAACTCTGGCCGGAGGAATTGCGCATGATTTCAACAATATCCTGACCATTATTTTCGGAAACCTGGAGCTGGCAAAGATGATGCTTCCGGCTGAAAGCCACATTCATAAGCATCTCAACAGCACACTGGGGGCCGCGAACAGGGCAAAAGAGATGGTCATGCAGATACTTGACTTCTGCCGCCGGAGGGAACAGGAGCAGATGCCGATCAGAATCCGGCAGGTCATATCTGAGGCTGCAAAAATGGCAGAGGCATTAACCCCGTCAAACATTGAAGTGAAACTGCGGATGGAATCCAAAGATGCAGTCATTAAGGGGGATCCGACCCAGATTCATCAGATACTGATGAATCTGATCACAAATGCTGTTTATGCGCTGAGGGAAAAGGGCGGAATCATTGAAATTATTCTGGAAGAAATTCAGATAAACAGTCAGGATGTCATGCCCATGTTCTTCCGGCTCAATCCCGGTTCCTATGTCAGACTGACTGTCCGCGATAACGGACCCGGCATTGACAGACAGCTTATTGACCGGATATTTGATCCGTTTTTCACCACCAAACCGCCCGGTGAGGGAACAGGACTCGGACTTTCTGTGGTTCACGGCATTGTTCAGAGTCACGGCGGCTCTGTCAGTGTGGAAAGCGAACCGGGCAGGGGAGCAGCGTTTCACTGTTACTTCCCGGTGCTGGCTGAAACGGAAACTGTTGCGGAAAAGCAGTTTATTCAAAAAAATCTCAAGGGCGGTGCAGAAACAATCCTGCTGATAGATGATGAGCAGGGTATACTGGAAATTTTTGCTGAGATGCTCAAGACACTGGGATATACAACTGTCACCTGTGCAGACAGTATTGAAGCCCTGTCACTGTTTCAGAAATCCAAAGATCATTTTGATCTGGTCATAGCAGACAATATTATGCCGAAAATGACGGGAAAGACTCTTGCCCGGAAAATGACAGAGATCCGTCCGGATATCCCGATCATTATCAGCACCGGTTTTGATGCCCGGATCAGCCGCAATGATTGGACAGAAGCCGGAATAAAAGGTTTTATAGCCAAACCCTGTTCACTGGAGCAGATTGCAGGGCTGATCCGAAAAGTGATTGACGAAAGCAGATAAATGAAAAATCCGCAGACCAGTTACACAAGTGATGATATACCCGGGCTTCTGGCAGAGATTCAACGCCTGAAGGCAGAGAACACTGCGATCCGGAATGAAAAAGCTGATATGGAAATGATGATGGAGATGGCAACCACCCACGCAGATAATATCGGATCAGATCTGCTGGAAAAAGTGGATGCCTCCATCAGAGAAATTGAGGAACGGGTACGTCTGATCAGCGAAACCATTCCTGTTCCTGTTCTCATTGTTGAGATTTCCGGGGGAAGAATTCTGTATGCAAACGAACTCTCCTGCTCTGCATTCGGATTGTCAGCCGGAGAAATTGTTGAACACAGGGCATCAGAATTCTATGTAAATCCTGCTGACAGACAGAACTTTGTTGCCATCATGAATCAGGAGGGATATGTAAGCAATTTTCAGACCCGGTTCAAAAAAGCGGATGGCAGTGTTTTCTGGGCTGCCCTGTTTTCCCGGCCCCTGGATTTCAAAAATGAGCCGTGCGTACTGACGGTCATTTATGATCTCACAGAACGCAGAAAAGCGGAAGAAGAGATTCAGAGACTGATGGAGGAACTCAACCAGCGGGAAGAAAAATATCTGATGTTTTCGCTCGCGGGTCAGGATTTCGGCATTTATCTTCAAAAGGTAAAAGAAATCATCAGCAATGTTCCCATCACACCTGTTCTGAATGTCCCGGCTTATATCAGAGGTGTGGTAAATCTGAGAGGCAAAATCATTCCTGTCACAGATCTCAGGCGCAGATTCGGTCTTGCATCTGCTGAGTACACAGACAGATCCGCCATCATTCTGCTCGAAGCCGGAGAGGAAACAGAAAAGCAGGCTTTCGGCATTCTGGTGGACACTGTTACGGAAATTCTCGGCATCAAAAAGAAAGATATTGTCCATCCGCCGGAATATCTCATGGGAACGGCTTCACGCTTCCTGTCCGGAATGGCAAAGGTCGGTACCGGGGTCAAAATAATTCTTGATACAGAAAAATTTCAGGATTATGATTCGGAAGGGTAGCAGAGCAGGTATCAATTCCTTTTCATTAAGGTATTTTATTCAACGTCACCGTTCGGCAGAAAGGAGAAAACAATGGAACAGGAAAGAGATACACACAGCAAGTCAATCGGCTATCTTTTGTGGATATTCGGTTTTACCGGTTCGCACCGCTTTTACTATGGCAGACCCATTACCGGAACCATCTGGTTTTTTACACTGGGCCTGCTGTTCATCGGCTGGATTATTGATTTGTTTCTGATTCCGGGCATGGAGCGCGATGCAGAGCGGAAGTTCACTCCCGGAAGGTTGGATTACAATCTCGCATGGATTCTGCTGACCTTTCTGGGGCTTTTCGGCATTCACCGTTTTTACATGGGAAAATGGATTTCCGGTCTGATTTACCTGCTCACCGGCGGACTTTTTCTTGTGGGAATTGTTTATGATTACTGGACGTTAAATGATCAGATTCATGAAATAAACCAGGCAGGCTGAAAAAATTCAGCAAAGGAATTTTTTTCGCAGAAAAAAAATTGCCGCAAAGACCCCAGGACTCAAAGTTTCACGGAGATTTCTTTCTTTGTGCGACTTTATGTCTTTGTGGCAGAAAATATGTGGATTCTGTGATACAGTTATACCAATTCTCCATTGGTTTTATACAGTTACATTTGACAACTTTTGAAAAGTTGTCAAATCTTATACAGGTGCAGATTGCATCAATTCAATGGAGATTCGGTATTACATGAACGGTCATGAAAGGGGGGCATATGATTTATCTGTATTCCTGCCCGCAGATGGCAGAACTTGCGGAAAAAATTGCCTGCATCCATCCGGATGTGATTTGCGGAAAAATTGACTGGGCCTGTTTCCGTGACGGTTTTCCCAATATACGGGTAAAAGATGTTTTGTCCGCGCGCAGCAGAGACATTGCCTTTCTGGCCTGTTTTGACACACCCGGAGAAATTTTCCGGCAACTGTCCGTGATTTATGAAATTCCCCGTCTTGCCGTGCGTTCTTTCAAAGTTCTGCTGCCCTATTATCCCACAGGTACAATGGAAAGGGTGGAAGAGGAGGGGGAAATTGCCACTGCTTCAACTCTGGCGCGGATGCTCTCGGCCATTCCCCATTCCATATCCGGCCCAACCCAGATTGTGATTTATGATATTCACGCATTGCAGGAGCGTTTCTATTTTTCCGACAAAGTGCTGCCCCGGCTGGAAACCGCGATTCCCCTGCTCAAGGCGCGCATTGCAGAAATGGAAAATGTCAGCATTGCCTTTCCTGATGAAGGCGCGCAGAAACGCTTTGGCCGCATGTTCAAAGATTATCCCCTGATTATCTGCCAAAAGATACGGAGCGGAGACAGGCGGATTGTGTCCATAAAAGAAGGTGAGGCAGAAAACCGGCATGTGGTGATTGTGGATGATCTGGTCATGACCGGAGGAACCCTGCTGGAATGCCGGAAAGTGATTGCCGCTCGCGGAGCAGCCAGTGTCAGCGCATATGTCACCCACGGCGTATTTCCGGATCAGTCCTGGCAGAAATTTCCGGATGCAGGTTTTTCCCGTTTCTGGATGACAGATTCCTGCCCCGCAACCGTGCAGGCTGTGCAGGGAAAACAACCTTTTGAAATCCTTTCCCTCGCGCAGGCTTTGTCAGATATTCTGCTATAAAAAATCCAAAGCCTGTTTTTTTCAGGAAGGAAACAAGCCTTTGATAATACATTATCCAATTGCAGATAATTTCCCTTTTGCCTCATGGCTTTTTTTTCTTAAATCCTGTCTCATCCTCACTGTATTTCTTTTTTTTTCCACATGTCTGTATGCTTATCAGGAAATTCCTGATCTTATCCGTGTCGGGGCATATGAAAATCCGCCCAAACTGTTCACAGACGCACAGGGGCGCACGGTCGGGATTTTTCCGGATCTGCTGCGCGTGATAGCGGAACAGGAAGGCTGGAATCTGCTTTATGTGCCGGGTTCATGGGAGAAATGTCTGCACCGTCTGGAAACCGGTGAAATTGACATCATGCCGGATGTGGCCTATTCCGAAGAACGCGGTCAGAAATATGATTTTTCCGAAGAAAGCATTTTCATCAACTGGGGCGCTGTTTACACCCGCATGGATTTTCCCCTTGAATCCCTGCTCGCGCTCAAAGATGCGCGGGTGGCTGTGATGAAGGGAAGCATTCACACGGACGGGCCTGAAGGAATCAAAAACCTTTTGGAAAAATTCAGCATTTCCTGCCAATATGTGGAAGTCAGTGATTATGCCGAGGTGTTCCGGCTTCTGGATGCAGGGGACGCAGACGCGGGTGTGGTCAACCGCATGTTCGGTGATCTGTATGAAAAACAGTACCGGGTTTCTGCCACATCTGTGATTTTCAATCCCATTCATCTGCGCTTCGTCTTTCCCAAAAACAGTGCGCCGGGCAGGCATCTGGCCAAAAGAATTGATCTGTCTGTCCGGGAAATGAAGAAGAAATCTGATTCCGTCTATTACAGCATTCTGAGCCGGTATCTTTCCCAGTCTCCGGCTGCATGGACTGCCAGAGAAACACGGGGATTGCAGCCAGAACTCAGCAAAGAGGAACAGGCATGGATTCAGGCGCATCCGGTCATCCGGATGGGCGTTGATCCCGAATTTCCGCCCTTTGAATTCATTTCCCCCAAAGGACAGTATCAGGGCATGGCAGCGGAATATGTGAAACTCATCGGGGAGCGTCTGGGACTGAGATTTGAGAAGGTGAGCGGACTGGCATGGAAGGATGTCATGGAAAAAGCCGCAAAACAGGAAATTGATGTGCTGCCCTGTGTGGGCATTACAGCGGAAAGAAAAAAATATTTCACCTATACCCGTCCCTATCTCAGTTTCCCGCGGATCATTGTCACACGCACGGAATCAGATTTGAAATCTCTCGAAGACCTCGGCACAGCAAGGGTGGCCGTGCAGATCAGCAGTTCCCATGAGGGGTTTGTCAGGGAACACACACAGATACAGCCGATTCGCTGTGATACGTTTCAGCAGGCCCTGCTCATGCTCTCACGCGGGGAGGCAGATGCGGTCATCGGCAATCTGGCTGTGGCCACGCATATGATCCGGGAACTGAGCCTGAGCAATCTGAAGATTGCCGCGCATACGGATCAGATGCCCAATCCTCTTGCCTTTGCCGTGCGCAAAGACTGGCCCATCCTTTCGGACCTCATCAACCGTGCCCTGGATTCTGTTTCCGAGGAGGAAAGAATCCGCATTTTCAGAAAATGGACCCCTCTGGAATATGAGCAGAATTCACCGGCAGATTCCCGCACCGCCATTTCCCTGACAGAAGAGGAGATTTACTGGATCCGCTCCCATCCCATTATCCGGGTGGCCTCTGATCCCAACTGGGCGCCGGTGGAATTTCTGGATGCCAAAGGACAGTATCAGGGCATTGCCCAGGAGTATCTGAGAATTATCGCAAACCTGACAGGGCTTCAGTTTGAAATCCTGCAGGAAATGGAATGGAAGGATCTGATGCAGAAAGCCGCAGACAGGCAGATGGATCTGTTTTCCTGCCTGTCCAAGACGCCGGAAAGAAACCGGCATCTCAATTTCACCCGTCCCTGGCTTTCGGTTCCTGTCGTGATTTTCACCCGCAATGATGTCACCTATGTGGGGAAACTGACAGAACTCCGGGGAAAAAAGGTGGCAGCGGTGCAGGACAATGCAGCCGCGGAATGGCTGGCCCGCGATTATCCGGACATGAAACCGGTTCCTGCGGAAAGCACTTCTGATGCGCTGGAAAAACTGCAGTCAGGTCAGGTTTTCGCTTTTGTGGGCGATATTCTGTCCGCAGGATATTATCTGGGAAAACTGAAACATCCGGCCATCAAGGTGGCCGGAGACACTCCCTATGTGTATGAACAGTCCCTGGCAGTGCGCAGCGACTGGCCCATGCTGGCACAGATTCTGCAGAAGGCTTTGGACGCGATACCGGAAACAGAACGCAATGCCATTTATCAGCGGTGGATATCTGTCAAATACGAGCGCGGGGTCAATTATTCCCTGCTCTGGAAGGTGCTGACTCCGGCTTTGGTGCTGATTCTTCTGTTTCTGTACTGGAACCGCAGACTTTCCGCAGAAATTGCGCACAGAACACAGATACAGAAGGAACTCCGCAGGGCAAGGGATGCGGCAGAATTCGCGAACCGGTCCAAAAGCGTTTTTCTGGCCAATATGAGCCATGAAATCCGCACACCCATGAACGCAATTCTGGGCTATACCCAGATTATGGAACAGGACGGATCGCTGACGTCAGATCAGCAGAAATATCTGCACATCATCGGACGAAGCGGAGAGCATCTGCTTTCCATCATCAATGACATTCTGGAAATGTCCAAAATAGAGGCCGGGAAGATTGAACTCAGCCCGGTTTCCTTTGATCTGCACGGCCTGATCCATGATCTGGAAATGATGTTTCAGATTCGCACTGCTGCCAAGGGACTGCAACTGGAAGTCCTTATTTCTGAGGATCTGCCCCGTTACATATTCGCGGATGAGGGAAAAATCCGTCAGGTGCTCATCAATCTCATGGGCAATGCCGTGAAATTCACCAAAGAGGGAGGTATTGTCCTGCGCGCTGCCAAAAAGCCGGAAATCTCCGAACCAAATGCCTGCACAGTCTGTTTTGAAGTGGAAGACACGGGAACCGGCATTTCAGCGGAACATTTGGACAGAATTTTTCATCCCTTTGAGCAGAAAATGGATGATCGGAACATTGAGGGAACCGGGCTGGGGCTGGCCATCAGCAGGGAATATGCCCGTCTGATGAAAGGCGATATTCAGGTACGCAGCGAACCGGACAGAGGAAGCTGTTTTTCCTTCATCCTTCCGGTGAAAGAAAGTGCGGATTATGCTGCAAAACATCTTCCGGATCAGCGGGTTTTGTCTCTGCGCTCAGATCAGCTGCGTTTCCGCATTCTGGTGGTGGATGACAGGGAATCCAACCGGGATATTCTGACCCGGATGCTGGAACGGGCGGAATTTGCCGTAAAAACAGCGGAAAACGGGGAACAGGCTTTGGCGGTTTTTGAAAACTGGCATCCCCATGCGCTGCTGCTGGATATCCGTATGCCGGTCATGAACGGCGTGGAAGTCACAAAGCGGATCAAAGCCAGGCCGGAAGGAAAAGACACGGTCATCATTGCGGTCAGTGCCAGCGCGCTGGAGGAGGAAAAAAAAGCGGTTCTGGCCTACGGTGCGGATGCCTTTGTCCGAAAGCCTTTCAGGGAAAAGGAAATTTTTGATCAGCTTCATGTCAGTCTGGGTGCTGAATATCTGCATGAATCCGAAAAGATAATCTCTGAATCACTTTATCATCATGAAAATATGAAAAAAGACACAGTGAGTTCCGTACAGGATTCCATCGCTCCGGCCAATGTGCCAAAGGAACTGATTGTGAAAATACAGCAGGCCGCAGAAGGGGGCTATATGGATCAGTTGCAGGAACTCATTGATCAAATCTCAGAATATGATATACATTTGGCGGAAAAACTGCGCTCTCTGGCCGATGCCTATGAATATGAAAAACTGATGGCCGTGTTTGAGGAATGAAGAGGTGATTTATGGAAAATTTGGCAAAAAAAACAACTGTATATTTAGCTCCGAACCTGCACACAGCCCTGCGGATGAAATCTGCACAGACATCCCGATCTGTATCTGCCCTGATCAATGAGGCTGTACGTCTTTTGCTTGCGGAAGAAGCCGAAGATCTTGCCGCATTTGAGGAACGTGCTGATGAGCCTCTGATTCCTTTTGAAAATGTATTGAAAGAACTCAGACAGAATGGCCGAATATAAAATATTCTTCAGGCGTTCTGCCACAAAAGATTTGGAACGTATTCCCAAGAACGATCTGAAACGCATTCTGAACAGGATTGCGTCTCTGGCAAAAAATTCACGTCCCATCGGTCATGAAAAACTGGCAGGACAGGAACGGTACAGAATCAGACAGGGAAATTATCGGATTGTCTATTCCATACAGGATGCAGAACTCTTTGTATGGATTGTGAAAATAGGACACAGACGGGATGTGTATCGTAAACTGCACTGAATCTGTCTAAACAGTGTTCTGGCACAGTCAGGGGACAGCAGATTGAAAACCGGGGAAAACAGGGGAGATGCGTGGATGAAATGCAGCCTGACACCTCAAAAAGGAGTTATTCATGCCATTACAAACTGAAAACGGCACGGTCATGATTGTGGATGATATGCCCGCGAATCTCAGACTGCTGGAAAAAATGCTCAGAGACAGAGGTTACAGAGTGCGTCCGTTCCCTCGCGGGACAATCGCCCTGAAGTCCGCAATGAATGATCCGCCGGATCTGATTCTGCTGGACATCAACATGCCGGAAATGAACGGTTACGAAGTCTGCACCCGTCTCAAGGCAGAGGAAATCACGCGGGACATTCCGGTTATTTTCATCAGTGCGCATACGGAAACCCAGGACAAAGTGGAGGCTTTCCGTTCCGGAGGTGTGGATTATGTGACCAAACCTTTTCAGGTGGAGGAAGTCTGCGCGCGTGTGCAGACCCATATAACCATGAGCCGTTACCGGGATGCTTTGAAAAACAAAAACACAGAACTGGAAACCGCACTTGAAAAACTCAAGGCCGCACAGGTGCAACTGGTTCAGTCTGAAAAAATGGCCTCTTTGGGTGTGCTGACTGCGGGTGTGGCCCATGAAATCAACAATCCGGTCAATTTCATTGTTTCCGGCATCAGCGGGCTGTCCGGGCTTATGCGTGATATTTGGAAAATCCTTGATGCTTACGGAGAACTGACAGAAGAAAATGCCCTGCGGAAGCTGCCTGAAATTGAAGTCCTGAAAAAAGAAACAGATATGGACGACATTCGCTCCGGAGTGGCCGAGCTGATGGAAAACATCCGCATCGGAGCCGAAAGAACAGCAGACATTGTCCAGGGACTGCGCACCTTTTCCCGGCTGGATGAAAGCATGAAAAAGGCTGTGGATCTGCATGAAAATCTGAATTCAGCGCTCATGCTCCTGCATCACCGTTACAAAGACAGGATTGGCGTAAAAAAGGAATACGGACAAATCCCCCTTCTTCTGTGTTATCCGGGCAGACTCAATCAGGTGTTCATGAACATTCTGTCCAATGCGCTGGACGCGATTGAGGAGCGCATGAAAAAAGAGAATTTTGATCCCGGCATTTCCATCTGCACAGAAATGAGAGAAAAAAACGGTGAACCCTGGGCTGCCATACGGATTGAAGATACAGGATGCGGCATACCCGAAGAAATACTGCCCCGCATATACGAACCCTTTTTCACCACCAAAGAAATCGGCAGGGGCGTGGGGCTGGGACTTTCCATCATTCACGGCATTGTCAGCGATCATGGCGGTTTTATGGAAACAGAAAGCAGACAGGGACAGGGAACAGCCTTCACCATCTGCCTGCCCCTGTCTGAAACGCATTAAGGGGAAGTGAAACTTCCGGGTTCAGGTTTCAGGTTTCGGGTGCCAGGTGTCAGATTTCGGGTTTCAGGTTTCAGGTTTCGGGTGTCAGGGACAGATACTGAACACTGAACACCGAACACTGAACACCGAACACCGAACACTGAACACCGAACACCGAACACCGAAACCTGAAACGGTTCTGAAACTGCCTGACAAGTTAAAATTTATTCAACATACGGAGAGGGAACATGTCTGCCATACACTCGGACAAACCCAATGTGCTTTACATAGACGATGAAAAACCCAATCTGACCGGATTCAAATACATGTTCCGCCCCTATTACAATATTTTCCTGGCGAATTCCGCGGATGAGGGATATGAAATTCTTGAAAAAGAGAAGATGGATATCATCGTTGCAGATCAGCGTATGCCCCGTGAATCCGGGGTGGAGTTTTTCCAGCGCATTCTGCCGCTGTATCCGGACAGCATACGGATGCTGCTGACCGGTTACAGCGACATTGAGGCTGTCATTGACGCGATTAACAGGGGAAAGATATTCTACTATTTCCGGAAACCCTGGAAAGAGGAGGAAGTCCGGCTGGTCATTGCAAAGGCTCTGGAATTCTGCGATCTGAAGAAAAAGCTGGAGGAAAGTGAAAAGCGTTTCCGGGATATTTCCTTCACAATGGCCGACTGGATATGGGAAACAGATCCGGAGGGATGCTGCACCTACATTTCCGGAAAAGTGAAAGAGATTCTGGGCTATGAGCCGGAAGAACTCATTGACAGAACAGTTTTTGATCTGATGCACAAGGAAGACGCAGAGCGCGTGAAACCTCTTTTTTTCCAATCCCTGAACGGAAAATGCCGGATTGCGGATATACAGACCCGGATATTCAGCAAAGAGGGGCAGAGTGTTCTTCATCTGATCAGCGGACTTCCCATACAGGACAATGCGGGAAAAGCAGTCGGATTCCGCGGGGTCGGCAAGGACATCACGGAAACCGTCCGAGCAAAAGAGGAAAAGGAAAAACTGGAATCCATGCTCCGCCAGTCCCACAAAATGGAGGCCATTGGCACGCTTGCCGGTGGTATAGCCCATGATTTCAACAATATCCTCACGCCCATCATCGGTTACACCGAAATTCTGATGCAGGCAACCGGGAAGCAGGAAAATCTGCATGAATGGGCAAAGGGGATTCTGAACGCGGGGCTGCGGGCCAGGGAACTGGTGAAACAAATCCTTACCTTCAGCCGCCAGACGGAGCAGATCAAAAAACCGCTGCAAATTCAGCCGATCATAAAAGAGGCCCTGAAATTTCTCCGGGCCTCTCTGCCTGCCACCATTGAAGTCAGGCCCGATATTGATGAAAGCTGCGGGCCGGTACTGGGGGATCCGACCCGGATATACCAGATCATTGTCAATCTCTGCACCAATGCCTTTCATGCCATGCAGGATACAGGCGGAATTCTTGAGGTTTCCCTCCGGGAAACCGTACTGCATCCGGATGATATGGCCCGGTTTCCGGAAATCGTGGCAGGGATCTGGCTCCTGCTGAGTGTAAGTGACACAGGCATAGGGATGACACCGGAGATTCTGTCACGGATTTTTGAACCCTATTTTTCCACCAAAGGATCCGGACAGGGAACCGGGCTGGGGCTTTCTGTGGCTCACGGCATTGTAAAGGACTGCGGCGGATGCATAAAGGTTTACAGCGAACCCGGAAAAGGGAGTGTGTTCAATGTTTATCTGCCGCGACTGGAAACATTTCCGGAAACAGCCGCATCAGATGCAGAGGAGGTCATCCCCGGAGGCACAGAAAGCATCCTTTTGGTGGATGATGAGGAGCAACTGCGGAAAATCATTTCTCTTGTTCTGGAAAGTCTGGGCTACCGGGTTGCAGCCTTTGGAGATGGCACCGATGTTCTCCGGGAACTGGAAAAAAATCATGAGAAATACGATCTGCTGATCTCGGATATGACCATGCCGGGCATGACAGGTGTGCAGTTGGTGAAGGAGGCTCTGAAAATCTGTCCTGACATGCCGGTTATCCTCTGCACCGGGTTCAGCGGGCAGCTTGACAGAGGCACTGCACTGCCATCCGGTATCAGCGGGATTATCCGCAAACCGCCTGTGAAAAAAGAAATTGCCATGACAGTCCGTGAAGTGATGGACAGAAAAAAGGGGAAAGGGATTTCCGGAGTGCAAAAAAAATCAGCGTGATTTTCTGCACTCCGGATTTTGAAACTGAGGTAGGAGTTACGCAGTTGGTTTTTCAAGTATCTGATTTTTAAAGAACGGGCTTTGTACAGTGCAACATTATCTTCCATAAAAATCAGCATGTTAAAATTCAACTGCCTAACTCCTATGAGGAAAGAAAATTGCTTCTTCAATATGTTTTGTGGAAATACTGGATTCCGGCTTACGCCGAAATGACGTAGTATCCACATTTTATGAGGAATCCGTAGGGGCGACCGGCCGGTCGCCCCTGCAGGGGGCAGATTATCTTTTGGAAAATCCCTTACTCCTCATGCTCATGCTCAGGATCACATTTTGACGATATGCGCCAGTTGAAGAGATTCTTCGGAGAGACCGAACAGTTCTCCTGCCGCATCTGCCGGCCGGATCATCCTTCCCGGTTCAGTGCAGAGCATCATTTCGATTTCATTGTCAGAGATCCGATCCAGCCGCAAGACAGCCTCTTTCAGATCCACGGTCTTTGTCATGCCTTTCCGGTTCGTCCGGGTGAAGGGCATTGCCGCGGATTCGGAAAAACAGGCAAAGCCTTTGTCCTCAAAAATTCCCTCCTCCAGCCGAACCCGGTATACTGCTGATTCCGCTTTTCGGCGCGCGGATTTGGCAGGCGCAATCTGGCAGCGCAGAACCACCAGCCCTTCGGGAAGACGGGCATTGAGCCTATCCGGCATATCTGCGGGACGGACAGGCCCTGTCACTGTCATAAAAAAGCATTCGGACAGACTCTCCATGCCCACCGGAAGCGGATCTCCAAAAGAGAGCGCAGGCATGGGATGAAATCCCTGGGAATAACTGACAGGTATTCCGGCGGAGCGGATGGCCCGCACAAAAAGGCTCACCATTTCCAGATGGCCGAAAAATCGTGCTTTGTCCCGTTTTTCATAAAAAAGCTGAAAAGTGAGGGGCTGGGGGCCGGGGGCCGGGGGCCGGGGGCCGGAGGCCGGTTTTTCGGCAGATGCCTTTTCACATATTTTTGGAGAAAGGGTGTCAAAATCGCATACCCCGCAGAGATTGCATGCGCCTGTGCGGCAGTCTCCGGTGCTCTCCCCTGTCAGTGCCTTTTCCCACTCTGTTTTCAGAAATTCTTTTGTCACTCCGGTATCCATATGATCCCAGGGGAGCGGTTCCTCTGCATCCCGGACGCGCCCGGTGAAAAATCCGGCATCGGTTCCGCATTCCGCTATGGCCTTTTGCCAGAGATCAAAACGGAAATGATCGCTCCATCCGTCCAGACGGCACCCTTTTTCATACGCATTCACCAGCAGATCCGACAGTCTGCGATCTCCTCTGGCCCATAAACCTTCCAGAAAGCTGATCTCCGGTTTCTGCCATTTGAATCCGACTCCGGGCATTTTCATCAGTTCATCCCTGAGCCGAAAAATTTTTTCCCGCGCCTCATCAACGGAAATCTGCGGAAACCACTGAAAGGGTGTATGGGGTTTGGGAATAAAGGTTCCCACACTGACATTGATTTTCCCTTTCCGGCCTGCGCCTTTGATCTTCCGCAAATCCCGCACCAGTTCCGCAATGGCCTGAACATCCTCTTCGGTTTCCGTGGGCATACCGATCATAAAATAGAGTTTGATGACCTGCCAGCCGGCTGCGAATGCGTCTTTGACCGTGTCAAAGATATCCTGATGCGTGATGTTTTTGTTGATCACATCCCGCATCCGCTGACTGCCTGCCTCGGGCGCAATGGTGAAACCGGTTTTGCGCACCTTTCTGATCTGCGCCATGAGTTCCGGACTCAGGGTTCCGGCCCGCAGAGAGGGAAGGGAAACTGCGGTATGCGAGGCTTCGCACCGATCCATAAGCCGGGACATGAGAAAATCAATGCAGGAATAATCACCTGTGCTCAGGGAAAGAAGGGATATGTCTTCATATCCTGTTGACGCAAGCGCTGACTGAGAAAGGGAAAGCAGGGTCTCAGGGGGACGCTCCCGCACAGGCCGGTAAATCATTCCTGCCTGACAGAAGCGGCATCCCCGTGTGCATCCCCTTGCCACCTCCAGACGGAGACGGTCATGCACGGGTCTGCCAAAGGGAACCACCGGTCTGTCCGGAAAGGGAACCTTGTCCAAATCCGGCACAACCGCCCGTTTTACCGAAGCATAATCTGAAAAACGGGGAGAAAGGCGCTGAAAACCCTTTTCATCGTACAACGGTTCAAAAAAGGAGGGGATATACACTCCCGTTATGCGTGACCATTGTTTTAACAGAATTTGCCGGTCTCTTTTCCCATCCTCTTTCCATCTCATCCAGACTGCTGTCATCTCTGTAATGACAAACTCTCCGTCTCCCAAAACAATCGCGTCAAAAAAATCTGCCACAGGTTCGGGATTGCAGGTGCAGGGGCCGCCCGCGATGATCAGGGGATGGGACTCATTCCGTTCCGAGGAACGGAAAGGGATGCCTGCCAAATCGAGAATGGTGAGAATATTGGTGTAATTGAGTTCATAGAGCAGACTGAAGCCGATGATGTCAAACTCGTGCAGAGGGGTTCCGGATTCCAGACTGGCCAGCGCCAGTCCCGAAGATCGGAGCCGGGCCTCCATATCCGGCCCGGGCGCAAAAACCCGCTCCGCTGCAATGCCTTCTTCCCGGTTCAGAATATGGTGGAGAATCTGGATCCCGAAGTGGGATGTCCCGATTTCATACAAATCCGGAAAAGCCATGGCAATACGAAGCCTTGCCGTATCCGGATCCTTTCGGACTGTGTTGATCTCCGTGCCCAGGTAGGAGGAAGGTTTTTCCACCAGAGGCAGTATGTCTTGAATGTTTCTGTGTTTCATGGTATTGCTGTATCCTTGTTTGACAGTGGGTCAAAACGGTTGAAAATCCCCTCCCTGAAGAGAGGGAAGAGTTTTCTGTGCATCGTCAGCCGATTTGACCCACTGCCCCCTTATTTATTGAAGCTGTGCATAAACCGGGCATACCTCATCTGTCCGGAGAGATGTCAGGAACAGAAAACAGACACCGAACATCTGAGAATCCGGAAATGCCGATAAAATACAGACTATAATCATCAGAGAAGAAAATACAAATTTTGCCGGAAGAAAAAAATGAGGATCATCCTGCCAAAAGTCGTTCAGATATTGACAAATAATCCTTTATAAAATATAATGTTTTTTTCTGTATTATGAGAGAAAATGTAAACTCAGGGCTTTTACGAATCATACAGATTCGATAAGGGAATATATCAAATGGACAGAATGACTCACACATGCAGGGTCTGGCAAAAGAAAGGAGGGGAAAAAAATCTGTTCGTGGCAAAGAGTTTGAAACTCTGTGCCTTTTTGGGTTCATCATTTGTACATCGGGTTTGAATCAATCAAATGTCGAAACATCCAGAGGAGGAACAAACATTGGCTTTTAAATTTTACAATGAATCCTATTCCGGCGCTGTGAAGGAAGTGACGCTGGGGAAAAAGAAGACTGTAACAGTCGGTGGGGAGACCTGTTATCCTTTCTACCAGTTTGAAGGGAAAATGCCGCACAAACCCAAAATCAGCATGGAAGTGTGGGATATCAAACCGGATGACTGGGCTGAAGCCGCAATAAAACCGTTTGAGGATGTCATTGGTGACCCGGCAGCATGGGCCAAAAAATGTGTGGAAAAGTATGGAGCTGACATGATTACCCTTCAGCTCAGAAGCATTGATCCCAATGACAAAAACGCCAGTCCCGCAGAAGCGGTGGCAACCGTGAAAAAAGTGCTGGCCGCCATTGATGTGCCGCTGGCTGTATGGGGCACAGGATCCCCTCAGAAAGATGAAGAGGTTCTGAAAAAAGTGGCTGAAGACTGCCAGGGAGCCAATCTGATCCTTGGGCCGGTGGAAGACAAAAATCACAAAGGCATCGGCGCAGCAGCCATGGGGTTCGGTCACTCCGTCATTTCATCCTCACCCATTGATGTCAACCTGGCAAAACAGGTCAACATCCTTCTGGAAAACCTGGGTATGCCCATGAACCGCGTGATTGTGGATCCCACCACAGGCGGTCTGGGATACGGAATGGAATACAGTTACTCCGTCATGGAGCGGCTCAGAATGGCCGCCATGAACCAGGGCGATGACAAACTCCAGTATCCTCTGTACAACAATCTTGGTTTCGAAGTCTGGAAATCCAAAGAAACAAAACTGAAAGCTGCGGATGCCCCGACTCTGGGCGACCCGGAACGCCGCGGCATTCTGATGGAAGCCGTGGGAGCCGTGGCCTATCTGCTGGCCGGTTCGGATGTGCTGGTCATGCGTCATCCTGAAGCTGTCCGCATGGTCAGAGCCTTTATTGATCTGCTTGCTGATGGCGGATCAGCAGACAAAGTTGCCCCCATCGCCAAAGCACTCCCGGCTGCCAATATTGATTATGCAGCTCTGGCTCCCAAACCGGATCTGACCATTGAAGAAGAAAAGAAAGCTGCACCCGCGGCCAAACCTGCTGCAAAGCCCGCAGCCGCTCCCAAGGCTGCTGCTCCGGCTGCTCCCAAAGCAGAAGCCAAACCCGCTGCTGCTCCCAAAGCAGAAGCTGCTCCGGCCGCACCGGCCGCTGCTCCGGCAGACGACGCTGCCATGAAAGCCCGCATCGAAGCAGAAATCAAAGCCAGAATGGAAGCCGAAGCCAAAGCATCCGTAGATGCGGAAGCACAGGCCAAAGCAGCGGAAGCAAAGAAGAAAGCAGAAGCAGACGCCAAGGCAAAAGCGGAAGCCGAGGCAAAAGCCAAAGCAGAGGCTGCGCTCATGGCCAAACTGGAAGCTGAAGCCCATGTTATCCGGGAAGCCGTTGCCAAAGCAAGAGCCGAACGTCTGGCGGATTTGGCTGCCAAAAAAGCCAAAGCTGACGCGGAAATGGCCAAACTGACACCTGAAATGCTCACCAAAACACATTTTGATGATGTCGTTGAGCATATGACATGGGCCAACAGCAGACCCTAGCACAGTCTGCTTTTTTGTCCATCATTATAAATTATCCATTATAAATCAGTATAAATCAGCCATTGTCAACAAATCCTCAACGAAGGAGGAAAAAGATAGATGTCAAGATTAGTTGCTTTCGCCGGAATCCAGGGCGGTTACAATATTGTTTCCAAAGTGGAAGGTCGTCTGACCAGAGCTTTGCAAAGCTTTGATGCGACGACAAAAGTGGGTTTTCCGAATACGGCATATTATCTGCCGGTAATCTATTCTCTGCTTGGGATTAAGGTGGAAACCCTTGAGGATATGAAAAAACCTCTGGAAGTTGCACGCCAGCTTCTTCCTCCGCATATCAAAGGCTCCCATCATCTGCCTTATCTGGGCTCTCTGCTGGACGCAGGCATGGCAGCCCTTTTTGCTTTTGAAATTGATGAGGCTCTCCGCTATCTTGAACAGCCTGATTTTTATCATGTTTCCGAAGAAACCGATCCGGAGAACGGAAAAATCTGGCTGGGCGCGGCTGAAGACACCATCTTCAGAAAACGCGGCGTGGAATTCGTGGACGGTTCCGCTCCCGGATTTGCCGCCATCGTGGGAGCGGCTCCCAATCCGGAAATCGCAAAAAAAATCATTGAAGAATATCAGAAACGCTCCATTTATGTGTTCCTGGCAGCCAACCAGAACGGCACGACCATGTCCCAGCAGTTGATTGAGGCAGGCGTGGAAATCGGGTGGAACACCAAGATCGTTCCCTTTGGTCCCGATATTTCCTCTGCCATTTTTGCTCTGGGCTTTGCCAACCGCGTTGCCATGGCCTTTGGCGGTGTTCCGGCCGGTGATTACAAGAAAATCCTGATGTACAACAAAGACCGCGTGTTTGCCTTTGTGAACGCGCTGGGCGATGTGAACGCAGAATGGGCAGCAGCCGCAGCCGGTTGCGTCAACTGGGGCTTCCCCACCATCGCAGACACAGACATTCCCCAGATTCTGCCCACCGGTATCTGCACCTACGAGCATGTCATCGGCAACATCAGCCATGACGCGATTGTGGAAAAATCCATTGAAACACGCGGTCTCAAGGTTCATGTGGCAAAAGTGGACATTCCGTGTTCCTTTGGTCCCGCGTATGAGGGCGAGCGCATTCGCGGCAAGGATCTGTATGTGCAGGCCGGCGGCGGCAAGACTCCGTGCACAGAATATCTGGAAATCGCAGACATGAATGCCATTGATGACGGTAAAGTCACCGTGGTCGGCAAAGACATTCCGGATATGAAGGAAGGCGATGTCTTCCCCCTGGCCATTTATCTGCAGGTCGCAGGCCGGGAATTCCAGAAAGACTTTGAGCCCATTCTGGAACGCCAGATCCATCATCTGATCAACTATATCCAGGGCGTCATGCACGCGGGGCAGCGGGATCAGGCCTGGGTGCGTGTCGGCAAGGCCGCTGTGGAAAAGGGTTTCACCCTCAAAGACATCGGCAAGGTGCTGCACAACAAACTGCATCATGACTTTTCCGCCATTCTGGACAAGATTCAGGTCACGATTTACACAGACAAGGCTGAAGTGGACAAAATCACTGCCAAAGCCAGGGCAGCCTACAAACACAGAGATGAACGCGTGGATCTGATGAAGGATGAGGATGTGGAGACCTTCTACTCCTGCACCCTGTGCCAGTCCTTTGCCCCAAGCCATGTCTGCACGGTCAGCCCGGAACGCACCGGTCTGTGCGGAGCCTACAACTGGATGGACTGCAAGGCTGCTTATCAGATCAATCCCACAGGCCCCAACCAGCCCATTCAGAAGGGAGAATGTCTGGATCCCAAACTGGGCCGGTTCAAAGGGGTCGATGAATTCATCTCCAAGGCTTCCCGCGGAACTGTCACCACTTACAATTTCTATTCCATGGTTCAAGCACCCATGACAACCTGCGGGTGCTGCGAATGTATCGCTGCCATGCTGCCCGCGTGCAACGGTGTGATGACCGTAAGCCGTGATTACACGGGTGAAACGCCGTGTGGCATGAAGTTCACGACTCTGGCCGGTGTCATGGGCGGCGGTGCATCCTCTCCGGGTTTTGTGGGTCATTCCAAATTCAATATCACACAGCGCAAATTCATCCTGGGTGACGGCGGTCTGCTGCGCATGGTGTGGATGCCCAAGATGCTGAAAGAGGAACTGCGGGAACGTCTGATCAAACGCGGCACAGAAATGGGCATGCCTGATCTGATTGACCGGATCGCGGATGAGACGGTGGGTATCACGGAAGAGGAGATCATGCCTTTCCTCCAGGAAAAGAAACATCCGGCCCTGAGCATGCCGCCTCTGGTCGGATAATCGGGAAAAAACAGATACGGAGCGGTTGTCAGCCGCTCCTCACCAAAAGAATCCATATCAGTGTCCGGCCCGGGTGTGCAGCCTGAGACCTGACACCTGTATATAAGGAGATAAAGAATGGCATTAACCGGTATTCAGATTTTCAAACTCCTGCCGAAAACCAACTGCAAAGAATGCGGTGTTCCGACCTGTCTGGCATTTGCCATGAACCTGGCCTCAGGCAAGGCTGAACTGGACAGCTGTCCCTACGTGTCTGATGAAGCAAGAGAAAAACTTGCGGAAGCCTCGGCTCCCCCGATTCTGCCTGTGGAGATCGGAAAAGGTGTCCGCAAACGCACAGTGGGCGGTGAAACCGTTCTGTGCCGTCATGAAAAAACCTTCTTCAATCCCACGGCGTTTGCTGCCACGGTCAAATCCGACATTTCCGCAGCGGATCTGGAGAAGAAACTCAAAGCATGGAATGCGCTGCAGTATGAACGCGTCGGACTCAACCTGAGACCGGAACTGGTTGCGGTCAAAGATGTCAACGGCAGCAAGGATGCTTTTGCCGCAGTGGCCAAAACCATAGCAGAAACATCTGAATTCAACGTGATTCTCATGTCTGACAATGCAGACGTGATGAAAGCCGGTGTGGAAGCCAGCAAATTCAAAAAACCGGTGATTTGTGCAGCCACGGCTGCCAATATTGATGTTTTCGGCGCGCTGGCCAAAGACAATGATCTGCCCATTGTGGTGAAAGCCGATTCTGTGGAAGCGCTGCAGCCCCTGACAGACAAACTGGTGGGAATGGGACACAAAAAGATCATCCTGGATTCCGGTGCAAGAGAGGTGAAAAAAGCACTGGAGGATCAGGTTGCCATGCGGCGTTCGGCCCTGAAGGACGGAAACCGGAAACTGGGTTTCCCCACCATCGCATTCCCCTGCGAAATGGCTCCGAATCTGGAAATGGAAACCATGATTGCAGGCATGTTCGTTGCCAAATACGGTGCTGTCGTGGTACTGTCCGATTTCACGGGTGAAAGCATTTTCCCCCTCCTGCTGGAACGGCTCAACATCTATACCGACCCCCAGCGGCCCATGACCGTTACCGAGGGCATCTATCCCATCGGCAACCCGGATGAAAACTCTCCGGTGCTGGTGACGACCAACTTCGCGCTGACCTACTTCATCGTATCCGGTGAAATTGAAGGCAGCAAGGTTCCGAGCTGGCTGCTGGTCAAAGATTCGGAAGGTCTGTCGGTTCTCACAGCCTGGGCGGCCGGCAAGTTCAACGGCGATGACGTGGGCATGTTTGTGAAAAAATCCGGCATTGAAGGCAAGATCAAACACAAAGAACTCATCATTCCGGGATATGCTGCGGCCATCGCGGGTGATGTGGAAGAGGAACTGGCCGGATGGAAAGTCACGGTCGGCCCCAGAGAGGCTGCCCACATTCCTGCGTTCCTGAAATCCAAAGTCTGATAACAGAACGTTTTTCCGTTCATTGATTCTCCTTCCCTTTTCCCAGAAAGGGGAAGGGGAATTTCAGAGATATTTCCCCTTCCATTTCAGGGCACAAAAGGGGGCTTTTTGTTGTTTAATCCAATCAAACCTGGCTAGGAGGAAGTTTTTATGGCAAAATTGAAAGATGTTCTGCGACCGCTGAATGAAGGTGAGTTCTGGGTTATCGGAGAAAGTCTGAATGTAATCGGAAAAGAGATCGGCAGGGCCTTCAAGGAGCGCGATCCCAAACCCATCCAGAAGGAAGCTTTGATCCAGAAGGAAAAAGGAGTGGATCTGATTGACATCAACCTGGGGCCCTCAAAGAAAGACGGACATGAACTCATGCCCTGGGTCGTGGAAACCGTGCAGGAAGTGGTGCCGGATGTTCCGCTGGTGCTGGATACCTCCAATATCGAAGCCATCCGGGCTGCTTTGCCCAAGTGCAAAATGCCCCCCATGATCAACTCCATCATGGTGCGCCCTGCACGTTATGAGGCCATGGTTCCCATGGCAGCCGAGTTTGGTGCTGATTTCTGCGCGCTGATGTGGGGACCCGAAGGTCTGCCCCGTGATGAGAATGAAAGAGCCGCTCTGCTGGTGGAACTGATGACTGTGGCCAACGAAGCCGGTATCGAAAACGACCAGATGTGGGTGGACGGCATTGTCACACCGGTCAATATTCAGCAGCCCCAGGCCATTTCCCTGATGACCTTCATGGACATGCTGCCCGAAATTATGCCGGGAGCGATGAGCACCTGCGGCGTTTCCAACATCTCCAGCGGCATTCCGGACAATCTGCGCCATGTGATGAACGTCACCTTCACCTCCATGCTCTGCCATCACGGCATGAAGTCCTTTATTGCAGACTGCAAGGATGACATCACCATGGACATGGCCCACGGCAAACGCAAAGACATCATGGATGTCATCAAAAAAGTCATGGACGGCGAACCTGTGGATATGGGCAGCCTTTCCAAAGAACTCCAGAACTATGTGAAATCAGCCAATGTCATTCTCGGAAAAACCCTGTTTTCCGATTCCTGGCTGGATGTCTGATTCGTACCGCAGATATAAGAAAGAAAAGACCCTGTCCGTCCGGACAGGGTTTTTTTGTGTGCAGGCGCGGACTGTCCTGAACAGCGAATTTCGGAAGCAAAAGCAGTGCTATCCGCGTTCATCTGCGGTTCAGACAGGGTGAATATCTGCACGAAAACTCCCCTTTGTGAAAAGGGATGAACAGGGTGAAAAATGGCAAAAACCGCTCTTATTTATCCTCCCATCTGTGATCCCACAGCCCCCTATCTTTCTGTTCCCCTGCTGACAGCATTTCTGCGCGCGGCAGGTGAGGAGGTCGTGCAGATGGATGCCAATATCGGTGCATTTGAACATCTGCTCCAAAAAGAGCATCTTGCGAACTGTTATCAGCGGGTTGAAAAACGGCTGCACCGTCTGCGGCGGCAGAAAACGCTTTGTCACACAAAACAGCTTGCAGCAGCAGTTCTGTCCGATGCCCATCAGCACTGCCCGCATGTGCCGGATCAGACAGCCGAAGCCCTGACGGTTCTCCGGGATAAATCCGGCAGGCTTTTTTTTGATCCCGCCTGCTATGAACAGGCAGTCACAACAGTTGAAAACGCTCTGCGCCTGATCAGCGCTGCATTCACCCCTGTGCATATGGACTTTGACGGATACCATACGCCTTTCGGTTTTCTCAGCCCGTCTGAGATTGCATATGACTGTGGGCCGGAAAGAAATCCCTTTCACGAATATTTTTCGGAAATCCTCATGGAAAAGCTGGCAGCAGAACAGATTCGCACAGTCGGCATTTCCATTGTTTTTCCCGGACAGATGCAGCCTGCCTGGTCCCTGGCCCATATGATCCGCAAACGATTTCCGAATGTGCATCTTGCAGCAGGGGGCCCTGCGATCACCCAACTGCTGGTGCGCCTTGATGAAAACAGGAGGAAACATGCGCTGCATCCTTTTCATTCGGCTGTGCTGTTTGAGGGAGAAGACGCTCTCCTGGATCTGATACGGATGCGGGAATCGGGTCAGACTCCGCGGGGGATTGTCTTTGGGAGCCGTATGACCGATCTTTCTTCCCTGCCTGCCCCGGATTTTGAGGGACTGCCCCTGGAAAGCTATTTTTCGCCGGAACTGATTCTGCCCTATGACACCACACGGGGCTGCTACTGGGGAAAATGTGCGTTCTGCCACTACGGACTGACAGAAAAAGGAACAGCCCCTTACCGGGAAAGGGATATGGAACAGATCACCGCGCATATCCGGCAGATGATGTCCCAATACGGTACGCGGATATTTTATCTTTCCCAGGATACCATTGCTCCCCCAACAGCCGTGCGGCTGGCTGAATCTTTAAAGAAAGCAGAAATTGCGTGCCGCTGGGCAACGGATATCCGGGCTGAACCTTATCTTGCATCCGAAGATCGATGCCGTATCCTGGCTGAAGGGGGAGCACTCAGCATGTCTTTGGGCATTGAATCCGCGTCTCCCCGTGTGCTGGGAATGATTAACAAAGGCATTTCCGTAATGGATATGCAGAAGGTCATCCTGCATCTGTCCAAAGCAGGCATTGCGGTGGAAGCCATGTGCTTTACGGATTTCCCAACCGAAACAGGCGCAGAAAGTGCTGACACGGTACGGTTCCTCCGGGATTTGCGTGAGCATGTCTCCCTTTTTCACTGTGGCCGCTTTGACTTGACGCATGGGTCCCTGATAAGCCAAAATCCGGGAAAGTTCGGTATTCGGGAAATCTGGACGGTAAAAGGGGATGAACTGGAAACCGGTCTGTTTTATTCAGAAAAAAAATCTGCCAAAACGCAGGGGGAAAGAGAGAAAACAGATGCCGCGATCAACAGGGTTTCACGTCACTGGTGGCTCAATCCCTATCCCTGGGCAGGTTCCCTTTCCACCGCACACACCCTGCTCTGGTATGATCATTACGGGCCGGAGGTGTTCCGGCGGTTTTCCGTACGGGCAAAAGGATTTTCAGATGCGTATCTGTCTCAGAATCCCGCTTTTGATGCGGTTTTTGAGCGGGAGGCAGCGATCTGGCACAAGCTCATTTATGAAAAACGCAGCATCAGCCGCGGGGAATACCGTGAACTGGCTGAGATGCAGTCATAACTGAGAATCAGAGCAAATCAGCATCTGATACCGATTTCCGATTGGTTCTGTACAATATGCAGCCAGTCAGACAGGGATGTTCATGTGCATCAGAAACACGGGACGCAGAGCGTTCCGGCGGCATTCCCGCGCAGATCGTCAATGCCATTAAGTTAAGCGGAAACGGTTTGTCCGGAGTCCCAAACGTTCGGCTGGGCTCACGTCGAAGCCTGAAAGTTTGGGAGCCTGCATTTTGTGCCAAACTTTCAGTTTGGCACTCCTCCGATCTTCTCAACCTGATGGCATTGACGCAGAGGGTGGAAACGAGAGTATGTTTTTAATGGCGAATCGGTATGAGTCGGGGCGGGTGTTGCTCTGCGTTTTGCCTTTGTCTCTGCCTTGTGCTCAACGTCTTTCGGCATCTGATCGGGGTGGACAGCCACCAGACTGTCTGAAACTCTGAAACTTCTGTGTTCAACGCCTTTCGGCATCTGATACCAAATCGCCATTGAAGTTATACGACATTTTCCCCATGTTCCCGTATGCCGCCGGGTCAGGGAATGTCCGGAGTGCCGGACTGAAAGTCTGGCAGAAAATGCA
>CAZDIU010000014.1:0-36937 GCA_964505535.1 uncultured Desulfobacterales bacterium
CCGAACGCAGCCCGCTCATTGTCCGCAGCGGTTTCACATGCGCTCAGGGTCAGCAGTTCCAGCGGTTTTTCCTGATATTTTTGCAGATTAACCAAATGCTCCAGACGGTCAAGGGTCAGACGCTCATCGTAAGTGAGAAGAAATGTGTCCTCCGGACCGTTTCCAAAAACCGCGTGTGTTGCCATGTGCACCATGCCGTAATCCTGATTCTGCATTTCCGCCTCAAAATTTTTCAACGTAAAATCCTGATCCAGAAGAATCCTGCCTTTCATGACGGCTTTGATGGCCCGCAGTTCGTTTTTGACATTCGGCAGGGGCAGAAAATCCTGCCGGGCCTCTGAAACACCGGTAAGCAGTATCTGTCTGCCCCTTTTCCGGGTGTGACGGGTATCCGTGATGTTCAGGGCCGGTATGGTTCCCAAAGCATATTTCTCTGTCAGAAAGGATTCTCCGCTGTGCAGGGCTGAAAACGGTATCAGGCAGAGGGGACCGTCCGGAACAAGGATGAGGGTGTCAGTGTTCCGGGAATCCAGTTCTTTTTCTGCCGGACGGATCAGCCAGTCATACAACTGCATGGCATGTTCCTGAAAGTCTTGTTTTCCGGCCTCCAGTTTTTTCCGAAAATTCCTTGCTGTTCTGCCGATCTGTCCGGAATCTGCCAGAACCCTGATTTGTTTTATGTCATCCGGAAACAGGATCATCAGGATCAGATTGCCGGGCAAAGCAATGGGATACATCACAGCCGTACCAGGGGGGATATAATCCGGAGCCTGTTTTCTGTCCGGTTCCGCTGCCAGACAGTCATCTTTGTAAAAATCCTGGATTTCGGCTTTTTTCATCTGTTCCATTGCATCCCCGGCCCGGTGCAGCAATGCAGGCATGTCTGAAGTTCCGGGTTTGTCCGCGTGTTCCAGCAGCAGTTGTACCAGTTCCAGATAAACCGGTTTTATCTCTGTGTCAAACCCTGATTCCCGTGTGCGGGAACCGGCAGACAGTGCGGAACGTACCGGATTGAGGGTGTCAGCCGCACTCTGACAGGATGCAATGGCATGTTCCGTATCCTCTTCATGCCGGAGCAGCCGTGCGGCAAGCCACTGCCAGCGGTACAGAATTTCGGGAAAATCCCCCTGCTGCGCGGCAAAGACAGCTTTCCGTGTCATTTTCAGGGCACTGGAATATTCTTTCCGTGCTTCATGAAACTCACCCAAATACCCGTAAGCACAGGAAACAATGCGGAGATTTCCGGTTTTCTCCCCGATTTGGGCGGCCTGCCCCAGCAGATTTTCAGGGGAGAGAAGATTCTCTCTGCATTCTGAACCGGGCAGATCGCAGATTTTCTGTGCGGGAAGAGCCAGGGAAATCAGATTTGCGGCTTTGTCAAAACCGTCAGTCTGTTTTCCGATCTGCTCCGCTGCATTTTCCGCTGTGACAGGAGCGTTTTCATATTTTCCGGACACCAGTTCCGCATGTGCTGTGTTGATAAGGATTTTTGCCCCCAGGGATTCGCTGTTTTCCGACTGACTGATCAAAGCAAGGGCCTCCTGATACGCCTTCAGTGCGCCGGAAAGATCTTTGTTCACAGCCCGCAGATTGCCCAGATTGTTCAAAACACCTGCGGCAATCAGGGGCTTGTCCGCTTTCCGCGCCTCTTCCAGTGCTTTTTTCAGACAGGTGATGGCCTCCTTTACATTTCCCATGCACAGGGAAATATCTCCGATACAGTTGTAATACAGGGCTTTCAGCGCGGGATCATCCGATTTTTCGGCAACCGGCAGTGCAGCATTGAGAATAGCAGCGGCTTTGCGGTAATATCCCATTGCCGCATACATCTGTGAGCGGAGAGTTTCCTTTATCAGAACAGTTGCATTGTCCGCACCCGGGGAGGACTCCAAAATCCCAATGATCTCAGCCCACTGCCCTTTATTCAGAAATTCCTGTATTTTAGTCACAGGCAACTGTTCACTGCCCAATGATAACGGATAACTGATCCCTGGCAACTGACCCGGCAGCCAGTCGTCAAAACGCGGGGGTACGCCGTCTTTCCGGGTGATGACAAAGCGGCTGATGTCTTCCGAAGTTCTTTGGAAACAGGGCGTTGACAGCCACCGGGCTGCATCCGGCGGATCAGAGGGGAGAGCGGTCAGGCTTCCGGAAACATCCGCATCCGGGGATTCAATGTTGATATTGCCGTCAATTCCCAACTGGGATGAGGCTTCCACGCTGCTGTCTGCCGACAGAAGAAACTGACCCGCAGCAATTTGAATATTGCCGCCTGCACCTTCATACGCATTTGCCTCAATTCTGCTGTGACTGAGCACGGCAAATTCCGGACGGATGATTTCAATATCCCCGCCTTTGCCGTCTCCGCCTTTGACACTGGTGGTGATTTCACTGCCGTTCAGATAAAGCATGTCTGCGGCTGTTATGCTGATTCTTCCGTCCGTTGATCCGCCGTTTCCGGTACTGACCGCGTCTGTGGTGATTCTGCTGTCTGCTGTTAATCTGACGGAATCCGCATTTATATCAATTATACCTGCTGCCCCTCCGTTTTCGGGTGATGTGCTTGCTGAAGAAATCAAAGCCCTGCTGCCCAGTTCCAGTCTGTCAGCTTCCAGTGTTATAATTCCTGCCCTGCCGCCGCCAGAGGTGGAAGTGCTTATCATTCCGCTGTCAGAGATACTGATGTTTTGCGCGTGTACGGAAACTGTTCCTGAACTGCCGGAACTGCTGTCAGGATTCTGTGAACCGGCCAGAATTGAACTCAAAGCCTCTGCAATTGTGTATTGACTGTAATCGTAGCCGGTGTCCGGTGAAAAATGGTAATCTTTCATGGGAGCACTTCCCCGGATATGCACGGAATCCGCAGCACGAATCTGTATATTTCCGCCCCCTGCACTGCCATAGGTGACCGCAGTGACTGCTGCGCCGTTTTCAAGGGTCAGAGCATTCGCTTCCAGAAAAATATTTCCCCCCTCATTTCCGCCTCCGTTTACGCCAAGCCATACGGTGGCTCCGCCATAGGGATTGACACCGGATAACAGGACATCGCGGGATACACGGATATTCACATCACCGGATTTGCCGCATTCTCCTTCCCAGCAGCCGGAAGAGCTTATACTGTATCCGTCTTTAACCGTCAGTTCACCGGCTTCCAATAAGATGTTTCCCGCATTTCCGCCCCGTGTGTTCACACTTATGGCTCCTCCCCATTCCGCAGGTCCCATGGGCCTGGCCATCATTACGGAATCATCTGCGCTGATACTGATGCTTCCCGCGTTTCCGGCTCCGGCTGTCATTGAGAGAATCGAAGCGGAATCAGACAAAAAAATATTATCGGCTTTTATATCAATATCCCCGCTGTTTCCACCGGTGCTGAACACATGGGCAAGGCTGAGAATACCGCCGTAGGAAGCTTCCGGGTTCACCGGATTATCGTCACTGTAAATCCGAACGAAATAATTGACATATGGGTCATAACCCATGCCTCCGAAACGGATGTCATTTTCAGACAGAAGCATCATATTCCCGCCGCTTCCGCTTCCGAATGTGCTGCCTGAGATATATGCCCCGTCTGAAAACACAATATCCCCTGCACTGATGTCAAGTCTTCCGGTATTTCCGGCATCCGGGGATCTGCTGTGGGTTTCAAGGAAAATCCGGCTGGCGCATTTCATTTCGTCAGCACCGGAAAAGGTAAGCGATTCAAACGCGTTGAGAATAACATCCCCGCCCTTTCCGCTGCCGTAAGTGTTGGCATTGATTTCAGAACCGTTTTCAAAGGAAATGCTATCTGCCTGAATTTCAATCCTGCCGCTGTCTTTGGCTCCGAAATTTTTCCCATAAACCGCACTGTCGTCTGCAACAAATTTGCCGGCTCGGATGAAAACGCTTCCGGCGCCATTGCCGCTGACATCCGTCAGGGATTTGCCGGAAACAGTTATAGTTCCGTATGCCGGATTTCCGGATGAAAAATCCGGCATTCCGCTTTCAACTGCCATCTCACCGGCAGAAGCGGCAGACACCATGTTTATCCGGCCTCCGGGTGCGGAAAGACTTCCCGTCATTTTTTCCGCATGGGGATTGGCATATCCCATTTCACCGGTTTCAGCGGTCTCAAACCATGTGCCGTTTCGGATTTCAATGTCTCCGCCGACCAGGGAGAGGGTTTTTCCCTCGGAAACCGCAAGTCCGGAGGGTTTGCCATCCCACTGATCCGCTGAAATCTGTCCTTTGCCCTCAACCGAAATCCCCCCTTTTGCAAAGGGGGGATTTAAAAAACCGAAGGCAGCCGGCCGCGCGACAGACAGAATTTCCTTTTCCTGGGGCCGGGCATAAAATCTGTCATTTTCTCCCATCCGCAGATAATCCGCTGTGCTGACATGAAAGGAACCGGTCAGATCCAAAGAGGCATTTGGCCCGAACATCACTCCGGCAGGATTCAGAAAATACAGATTCGCATCCGGAACTGTCAAACCCAGTTTTCCGTCAATCCACGAGGCACTGCCCCCGCTCACTCTGCTGAGGATGTTCTGAACCGAATCCGGCCCGGAAAACGTTGCGGATTCGCCTTTGTGAACATTGAACTGTTCAAAGCTGTGAAACAGATTTGCTCCGCTCTGTTTTCCGAATTTCGCTTTGATTTCATAATCCGGACCGGGCAGCGCCAATTTACCCGCGCTGCCCGCAGTTCCATCCAGTTTAATACCCTGCGGATGCATTCCGTCCGCATGAAGCAGCTCCGCTGTAGCAGTCAGAAAAGAAAACACAATAACAGATTTCAAAAGTTTTTTCATAAAACTCTCCTTTGGATTTCGGCTGATGTGTATCTGTTCTGGATACCGACGGCATGACGGAAGTGCGTAATATGAAATCTGAAAAAAATTTCAGCAAAAAAACTTGGATCCCGGCAGTTTTCAGACGGCCACGAAGACGCAAAGACACAAACTTTCACGAAGATGTAACGGACAATTGTTTTTCAGATTTTATATAAGAATTCATCCATCAGGAGATCTTTTCAAGCAGTTCTTCAATGTCCTTCCTTTTGTTCATCTCAGCCAGCCACTGATCCGGAATGCTTTCCATTCCCAGATACGCCCCCAGCACCATGCCGACCATGCTGCCCCGTGCCGCGCTGTCACCGCCTGCCATGACAGCCTGTATCAGGGCTTCTCTGAGATTGTCCTCATATTTGGCTGTCAGATGAATCACGCCCGGAAAAACCTGATTGGTCTCACATGCCTGACCAAAACGGGAGATGGCAGACACACTTTCCTGATCCCTGCTTTTGAGTCCGTCTGAAACCCACATGGAAATGGGCGACATTTCAAACGATTCCATGCCGACAATCTCCTGTATGGCCTGCACCGGTTTTGCTCCTTTGAAAATCAGAAGAATGACACGGGCAAAAAATTCGGCTGTGTCCACTGTATGGGGATCATTGTGGGTCATGCCTGTCTGGGATCGTGCTGCGGCCACAGCTTTTTCCTCATCCTGATCATAAAGATACAGAATGGGTGCAATCCGGGAAGCTCCGCTGAAATCTCCGGTATGGGAACCCGCGTTTTCCGCTGTTTTGCCTTTCGCGTACCAGGCCAGGGTTTTCCGGGTTGCACCGTCAATGTAGCCTTTGTAATTCTCAAACAGTTGGCGCCAGCGATCTGAAAAATCCTGCAAATCAAATGCCTTTTTTGCCGCAAGGGACTGCAGCAGCACAAGGGTCTGATCTGCGTAATGGGTGAAATCCCCTTTGTCCTTTGCGGGATGATAGGAATCGGGCGCAGGCCGGACAAAGGATTGGACTCTGCCGTGGCTGGCTGCAATCTGTTTGGTGTCATATATCCAGTGCACGCCCAAAGCCAGCGCATCCGCGGCAAAGGAGGCCATTACCATTGCTTTTTTTCTTTCATCCATTTTGCAAATCTCCTTTGGGAAAAGGTGTCAGGTGTTCAGTCATGCAGGTCGGATTAGCGAAGCGTAATCCGACATTCTTAAACTTGCAGTACATGACAGCGTCAGTTTTTGCATTATCCAATTCACCGTGTCGGATTACGCTTCGCCAATCCGACCTGCTGCCCCTTACTGCCACTGTGTCATATGATTTCCGGGCCGTTGTACAGTTCTCTGAATTGTTCCTTTCCTCCTTCGCGATCCAGTTTCATGGCATATGGCAGAAAATCGAGAATATCCTGCGCGGTCATGCCGTCTTTTCCCAATTCCTCTGCTGCCAGATCGCCTGCCAGCCCGTGTATGAATACGCCTTTTCTCACCGCAGTTTCCATATCGGAACACAGGCCGTGCATGGCTGCAATTGTGCCGCAGAGCACATCACCGGAACCGGCTGTTGCCATGCCTGCATTTCCGCTCATATTCACATACACGCTTCCGTCCGGAAATCCGATGAGGGAATGGGGACCTTTGAGAACAATTATGGCATTGAGTTTGGCCGTCATCTGCCGCAGAATGCCGATTCTGTCGTCTTCAATTTCTTTTGCGCTTTTGTCACTGAGCCTTGACATTTCCCCCAGATGCGGGGTCAGCACAGTGGGAAATTTCCTGTTTGTTAAAATATTCCGATCTTTGCGCAGGGCTGTGATTGCGTCTCCGTCAAGAAGCAGCGGCGAAGTGATTTCCGCAGCCAGTTGCCGTGCCAGTTCCTGGCTTTCCTCATTCAGGGACAGGCCGGGGCCAAGCACGGTCATGTCTGTTTTCCGGGAAAGGGCAAGCAGATCATTTTTGTTTGTCATGGCAATGCTTCCCGCATTTGTTTCCTTTTGGGGCACAAATACAATTTCCCCTGCTTTTGCCGCAATCACAGGAATCATCGAACCCGGAGCCGCGAGCCGGGAATATCCGCCGCCTGCTTTGAGAAACGCATGGGCCGCAAAATACGGCGCGCCGTAATAGGATGCAGCGCCGCCAATAAACAGCACATCCCCGAAACTGCCTTTGTGTCCTGACGGATTTCTCAGTGGCAGCGCACGCGGAAGATTCACTGCAATTTTGATCTCATCCGAATCATGCAGGGACGGGGGAAAGGAAATGTGGGCAGCATACAGTTTGCCGCCCAGATCATACCCCGGATACAGCAGATTGCCCACTTTGGGGCTTCCAAAGGTCACGGTCAGATCCGCTTTCACCGCAATGCCCATGATCTGCCCATTGTCTCCGTTCACGCCGGACGGAATATCCAGACTCAGCACAAGTTTTCCTTTTTGTCCGAAAAGATTGATCTTTTCAATCACCTCTCTGTAAAGCCCTTCCACATTCCGGGAAAGTCCGGTTCCGAAAATCGCGTCAACAATTGCATCACAATCAATCAACTCATTGTCCAGAGACTGTGCAGATTCAATTGCCTGCATATCCACCGCCAGACGGGAAACAATGCGGTAATTGGTTTCTGCCGCGCCTTTGTATTTTTCCGGATCACTGAGCAGAAAGATTTTTACACGGGAACCCACAGAATGCAGTTTCCGGGCAATGACCAGCCCGTCTCCGCCATTGCTGCCCGCGCCGCAGAAAATGGCAACCATCCTGTTTTTTATTCCAATATGCCGGGACAGTGCCGTGCAGGCCGCGATTCCCGCGTTTTCCATGAGAACTTCTTCCGGAATGCCCAAATCCGCAATCGCGGTTCTGTCCATTTCCCTCATCTGACCGACCGTGCTGATTTTCATTTTTTTGTCCTTTCCTTCCGGCCCTGAAGCATCTCTGAGAGTCTGCTGACATATTTTCTGATTTCCTCAGCCCCCGCGTGCATTTCATGGGAAGTGGCCGCACTTTCCTGGGCCGAGGCCGCAATCTGCTGTGCCAGTCTGTCAAACTGAGCTGCCGCAATGCTGATCTGCTCTATTCCTTTGGACACATCCCCGCTGGCTTTTGTGATCTCATCTGTTTTCTCTCCCATGACTGTGGCAGATTCAATGATGCCGTCAAAATCCGTGTTCACCTGTCTGACAGCACGGGAGGCTTCTGCAATGCGTCTGACAATGGCATCCAGCAGTTCCTGTGTGTCTCTGGCAGCCGCGGCAGAGCGCATGGCCAGATTTCTCACCTCAGTTGCCACCACTGCAAATCCGGCTCCGGATTCTCCTGCTCTCGCGGCCTCCACAGCCGCATTCAAAGCCAGCAGACTGGTCTGAAAGGCAATTTCATCAATGGTGCTGATAATCCTTCGGATATGTGCGCTGTCTGCCTCAATTTCGTTCATCTGTATGGTGACATTCACAAGGGATTTGAGGGACTGTCCGGATTTTTCTATGTTTTTGCGCATCAGTTCTCCTGCCCCGGCCGTGAGTTCCGAGGTTTCCCGGCTGGCTGCGCGCATTTCCTCCAGAGAAGCCGAGGACTGCTCTGATGCTGCTGCCTGCTCAGATGCACCCTCGGAAAGAAGCTGACTTGCAGAGGAAACCTGATCCGCTGCTGATGCCACGCGTTCAGCCCATTGCTTCAATCCTTCGCCCACCTGTCTTACCGGTTTTCCAATGGACAGGGTCATGCGAATGGCAAAAAAAAGGATTGCCAGGATTCCGAGGCCCCCAGTGCCGTAGACCCAGAATTCCAGTTCCCGAATTACAGCAAATGCCTCTTTTTCATCTGTTTCCGCAATCAGCGCCCATGTATTTTTTCCCACCCGCAGAGGAGCATAGGAGGACAGAACCTTGCTGCCCCTGTAATCTGTGATGATTTCCGCTCCTGTATTTCCTGCAAGAGCTTCCTGCACTGCGCGGGTATCCACTTTTCCTTTTTCCGGATTTGACAGCGAAGCCCGTACCGAGCGGTTTGCACCATCCAGAACCGCATCAGAGCGCATCCGTCTGTCCTGCCCCACCAGATAGGTTTCTCCGCGTTTTCCCATGCCGTCCCGCTGGTGCATGAAGGTGTTGATCTGTTCCAGTTCCATGCGGACAGCCACCATCAGTTCGATTTCACTTTTGCGAATCAGGGGAAGGGCCATAAAAATGGACGGGGCATTGTCTGCTGCTGCATAAAGGGACACATCAGAAATGGCAAAAGACTTTGTTTCCAGCACGGTCTGAATCAGTCTGCCCAACTCGCTTTGGGCATAGGGGCCTTTGAGAATGTCTGTACGGTAATCCGGTCCCTGTTTCACTGTGCAGAAGATATGGCCGTCCGGATGGATCAGATACAAATCTTCATACCCGAACTGTTCAGCATAATGGCTGAGAAAATCTTTCTGGCCCTCAGTGTCCGGATTGATCACCTCTTCCAGATCCATGACCGTGACTATGGCCCAGTTCATGCCGCTGACCAGCAGGGGATCATAACGGATGAGTTCAGGAATTCCGTTGATGCCAATCCGGATTCTCTGGCCGGATATGCCGGACAAAGCCTTTTCCGCATCCGGATCAGTGATTTCCTGTCCGAATGTTCCCCTGACAACCACCCGGGTGCTCCGGCCGGAAATCACTTCCCCGCTCCTGCCTGCCAGCCAGGTTTCGCCGCTGAAACCCATTCCCTCCCGTTTCTGAACAATGGCATTCAGATCCTCTGTGCCCAGGCGGATGACAAAGGTTCCGATGAGTCTTCCATAATCCATGACAGGCGCGGACACAAACGCGCAGTACTGCCCCTCTGCCGGACAGATTCTGAAATCCTTCAGGTTCACTGTGGCCAGCCCCGCGAGAAAAGATTCGGCAAGGGGGCTGTCTTTGAGACTGCCGGTGACAAGATTCTGTCCCTCCTCACCGCGTTTTTTCAGGCTGTAAACCACAGAACCGGCAGCATTGACAAGATACAGGTCATCATATCCGTATGTCCGGCTCATTTCCGTAAAGGCATTTTCAAACAGGGTGAGCAGATACTGGTACAGATCCCCGCCAATTTTTCCCTGATCAAAATCAAAAGACTGATCAAAGCGTTTCAGTGCCTCTGAAATGGTGTTGGTTTTGGAAATCACAGCAAGATTGGACAGATGATCCCGGAAATATTTTTCCACCTGCTCCTTTTTGATCTGCTGCACCACAGCGAACTTGTCAAAAGCTGCTTTTTCCATATTTGCCACAATTTTCACCAGAAAATCCGCATTTTTTTCATGCCGGGCAAAAAAATCCTCCACGCGGACTTTCTTGATTTCCCGCAGACCCTCCAACTGGGCAAAAACCTGCCGGGAAATGGCTTTTTCTGCTTTGAAAAGAGAGATTGCTCCGATAATGGCGAGGGGAAGGATGCCGATAAACAGATAGGACAGGATGAGTTTGGTTCTGAGTTTCATTTGCAAAAGCAGCTCCCTGGGTTCAGTTGTCAGTGAACAGTTGACAGTGAACAGTAATCAGTTATCAGGTGATGTTACACAGCTCTTTCAGGAGTGAGGCAACTGTCTGTTTTAACCGTCATTCCCGCGCAAGCCGGAATCCATTGTTTTCAAAGAGTTCCGGATACCGGCTTGCGTCAGTATGATGACAGGTGTAACATTGGTTATATAACCCCTGAGAAAGCTGTGCAAGAGAAAATACATTTTTTCTGAATTTTCTGAATTTTCTGAAAACAGATATCCTGAATCCCAAACGGAAATTCTCAGATGCAGCGGTTTTTGCCAAACTGTCTGTTTGGCACTTTTGAATAACTTATATTATATTTTTTTCAAAAATCAGGGAGACAGAGGCTTCGACCGCCATTTCACTGAAAGCCGGTATGACAGGTGAGCGCAGCACCACATCAGTAAGTGAAATTTTCCGGTTTTCTGTCTTTCTGGCCCCGACCAAAGGAAATGCCCAGTTTTTTCATGCGCTTTCTCAGGGTGGAGGGATGGATGTTGAGCAGTCGTGCAGCGCCTTTTTCCCCTTCCACCCGGCCTTTGCACAGATCCAGCACCTGCCGGATGTGCCGGGTCATGACTGTATCCAGATCCGGGAGTGATTCCCTGTCACCGGACAAAGTGAGGAGATGTTTTTCAGCGGATGTGAATCCGCATGGGGCTGCCGGGAAAACATCGCTGAAGGTCAGGGGTTTGCCCCGGCTGAGAATAATGGCGCGTTCCACAGCGTTTTCCAGTTCCCGCACATTTCCGGGCCAGGAATAGGATATCAGCCTCTGCAGCGCGCCCGGAGCAGGAACCGGAACGGTTTTCAGTTTCATCTCACCGGATTTTTTGCAGATAAAATGCTGCACCAGAGCGGGTATATCCGCGATTCTCATGCGCAGGGGCGGAATCACAATGGGAAAGACCCGAAGCCGGAAATACAGGTCCTTGCGGAATTTTTCCAGATCCAGCATGGTTTCCAGATTCCGATGCGTGGCCGCAATAATGCGGATGTCCACTTTGACCGGCCCGGTTCCGCCCACCCGGTCAATTTCCTTTTCCTGCAATACCCGGAGCAGACGCACCTGGGCTTCGGCAGGCAGTTCCCCGACTTCATCCAGAAACAGGGTTCCCCCATGCGCGCGTTCAATTCTGCCCCGTTTTCGGGAAAGCGCGCCGGTGAAGGCGCCCTTTTCATGGCCGAAAAGCTCGCTGTCCATCAGGGTTGGGGGAATCGCGCCGCAGTTGACCTTGATGAAAGGCCCGTCCCGGCGGGAAGAGGCATTGTGGATCGCGTTGGCGATGACTTCCTTGCCTGTGCCGGTTTCGCCCAGCAGCAGCACAGGGCTGTCCAGATGCGCCACCTGCCGCATCTGTTCCATTACTTCCCGCAGACCAAAATCCGCGCCCACAATCTCCTCTCCGGCCATGCGCCGGAGTTCATCCCGCAGATAGCGGTTGTCATCAGCCAGCAGATCCCGGAGTTTGCGCAGTTCCCGGTATCTCATGCTGTTGGTCAGGGCAATGGCAAAGGGTTTGTTGAGCAGACGCAGAAGCCGGGCATGTTCGGGCTGAAATTTCTCCCTTCCATTGTCAAAAACCGAAACAATGCCCAGCAGCGTGCGCTCCAGCACCAAATCCATGACCACAGCGGACAAATCTTCCACCTGCAGTTGTTCCGCGACCGGACTGGTGACCGGATCATCTCCGAGCCGGGGAATGAGTCTGACTCGCAGAGATCGCTGATTTCTGATCTGCTCCAGCGCGTTGTCCGGAAGCGGTGTGCGCACAGCCAGGGAACGGCTGCCTTCCGCAGTGGCATGGGCAACGGTTTCCACAATCCCGGGTTCCGGATGAAACACATGAAAGCACATCTGGCCTGCCGGAAGAAAATCCCGGATGTACAGCAGGCAGGAATGCAGTGCTTTTTCTATATCCAGGCTCTGGCAGATGCGCAGCGTGGCTTCGCGGAAGAATTCTTTTTCGTCTGTTATCATTTCAGGATTCAGGGGTTAGGGGTTGTGCTGGATTATTATGCACTGACACGATGGGCTGAATCATGATTCAGGATTGAAACCATGCCGGAGCGTTCGCGGGATCATCTGATTCCGGTACTGACACCGGCATGGCAGTCTGTTTTTGCCCTGCCTGAAAATTCAAATGCAGGGGCAGGATTCTGTCCGGGGTCAGCAGCCCGGCATCTGTCAGACTGTTGAGCTGGGAAGCGCACAAGCCGGAAGCCCAGGTTGTTGTTCCGGTTGCCCGGTGAGTTCCTGTTGCGGTTGGCAGAGCGGCAGTTCTGGGCGTTGTTGTTCCAGGAGCCGCCCCGTATCACCCGGTTCGAGCCTTTCAGGACAGAACCCCGTATCTGCATATCACATTTCTCCTGAATCCGCAAGATTCGGCAGTTTTGACAAATTCCATCAGAGGTTCCATATGGCATATCAGTTCTTTTTCATTCCAGTCTCCCCGGACAAATCTGTTTTCGTATTGTCTGAATTTTTTTGAAAACCTGTGCCTGCTTTTGGGTGAAAGGCGTATGCAGTTCGGAAAAACCCGGAAGCCCAGAAAGGGAATGCCTCCGGCACAGCGGTTGATCTGGATGTTTCCTTTTAAATGCAGATCAAGGTGCTGATTCAAAAACAGCATGATATGAGCGAGTTCTGTTTTCAACTGATCTTTTCCATTGGCAAAAACAGCAAAATCATCCATATAGCGGATATATCCTTCCACCCTGCGTTCTTCCTTTATCCAGTGATCAAAAACGCCCAGATAAAAATTTGCCATATGCTGGGAAATCAGATTGCCGATGGGAAAACCTTTGCCCGGCTGGGTGTGATAGGTTTCAAACAACTGATGAAACAGGAAAAGCAGTTCTTTGTCCTTAAAGCGTTTTTCCAGCAGTTTCAGAAGAATGGCATGATCTATGGAATCAAAATATTTGCGGATGTCCAGTTTCAGATACCAGTCATATTTTCCGGCATATTGTTTTGCCCTTGCCAGAGCCCTGCGGTTTCCCTTGCCTTTGCGGCAGGCATAGGAATCGTAAATCGCGTAAGATTCCAGTGCCGGTTCGCAGATATTCATCACAGCATGGTGCAAAACCCGTTCCGGAAAGGAAGCCGCACAGATTTGTCTGAGCTTGGGATCATGAACCTGAAAAAAACGGTAATGTCCTATATCCGGGCTGTGACTGAGAATCTGCTCCCTGAGTTTGTGAATATTGGTGTCAAAATCCCGGCAGAAGACAATCACATCCGCTCGATCCCGTTTTCCCTTTGCAGCTTTTGCAAATGCGGTTTTCAGATTTTCATGTGTTGCTATCAGAGGGTACAGACGGCCTTTCCGTTTCATTTTGAACACCTTTTTTTTCACAGGATTCGGTCATGATTTTTATCACTGCTTCCCCGTATTTTTTCACTCTGGCCTCACCGATTCCCTCAACTTCTTTCAGTCCGGTTTTGGTGACAATCCGTTTTTCAGCGATTTTTGCCAGTTGTTCATTGGTCATAACAGCGTAGATCGGAATGTCTTCCCGGGCTGCCGCAGTTTTCCGCCAGTCTCTGAGTTTTGAAAAGACTGCAAAATCTTCAGGAGACAGGATTTCTTTGTAGTCAATCTTCTTTTTGCCGCTTTCGGCTGTGTCTTCTTTGAGGCCGTCTTTGAGGTATTCCACCGCCATTCCCCAGAAGGAGTTTCTGCCGTCTGAGACAAATTCCCGATGCGTGGTGATGACACGGACAGATCGGATGAAACGGTTGAGATCGGCTTCAGCCTCGGCAGAGTCTGCTGCCGGAATCATGAAAAATCTGTATTGCAATGACATTGATAATCTCCTGTTTGTATTTATTTAATGAATCACATTCAGCAATACGGAATTTTACGCCGCGTGCGCTTACGCGCACGTTCTGCGGTGACAAATATCCGCGACCGAAGGCACTGCCGCCTGCGCCGACTCCGTTCCGCTCCGCTACTCTCCGTTCGGCGCAGTCTGCCGTGCCTTCTCCTGTACCTGCCTTTTACTGACCTGCCTGCACTGCTGTACCGGACTGCTGACCCGGGAAGCGCACAAGCCGGAAGCCCAGGTAGTAGCTCCGGGAGCCCGGCGAGTTCCAGTAGCGGTAGGCAGAGCGGCAGTCCTGGGCGTTGTTGACCCAGGAGCCGCCCCGAACCACCCGGGACGAGCCAAATGCAGCCCCTTCAGGATCAATTGCTGCCTCAGATGCATCAGCAGCAGGATAATCACCATACCAGTCCTGACACCATTCCCACACATTGCCGTGCATATCATAAAGACCAAAAGCATTGGAATCTTTCTGTGCAACCGGATGAGTGCCTGCACAGGAAGCCCCTCCCCAGGAACTTGCATTATAACATCCCTGATAGTTCACACCTGAATTTCCGCAATACCATCCCATTGCATCCAAATTGGAATCAAGTTCACATCCGGTTTTGCTGATATCTCCATTGGCAAAGGCATTCTGACTCCCGGCCCTTGCCGCATACTCCCATTCAGCCTCAGTCGGCAGACGGAAACCGCCTTTGCTCATTTTATTCAGCCTTCGGATAAATTCCTGAATATCATCCCATAAAACAGTCTCCACCGGACAGTCTGCCCCGCAGTTTTTGAAATAGGAGGGATTGTAACCCATCACCTGCACCCACTGCACCTGTGTCACTTCGGTTTTCTGCATTTCAAAGCCTTTGGTCAGCATCACTTTGTGCAGAACTTCATTTTCATAACGCCCCGGCTCATCTTCCGGGCTGCCCATCATGAATTCACCCGGAGGGATTTTCACCATTTCCAAATCTGTCAGGGGCTTCCATAAATTTTCAGGATGATAAACAATAAGCACCCGTCTTTCAAAGTTTTCCTTCTTTCCATAAAACCGAACCGGACGGCGGTTTTCCCCAACCTCCAAATGTCCAAAGGAAACACGGATACTGTCGCCCTTTCTGAATCCGCTGTCCTCTTCCAATGGTATTTTCCGTCCGTCTGCCTTTATCCGCACAAGATCCTCGGAAGATATTTCAGAAGGTATTCCAACCCAAAAAGAAATTTCATTTTCTGCGGCATAATAAAGAGGACTCCCTTCCAAAAGAGTAAATTTCGGCTCAAGCAGAAGAAACCACACCAGCACCAGCACCAACGCAAAGGTGGAGGCAAAAGCCGCAACTTTGGCTTTATCTCCCGGTTTATTCTGCTTTACCCATTTTTTGTCAAATACGGTCTCATACACCCTGTTCCGGGAAGCAAGGGTTTCGTTTTCAATCTTTACCACACCGGAAAGTTTCAGCCGGGAATGAACCGGCGACTGTTCATCATAAGCCACTGCTTTGCCGCCAAGAACCGATTGGTAGGTATACAGGGTTTTTCTGACTTTTTTATGGCCTTCCAGCAGATAATCCCGGATAAACTTGAGATGGGTATTGTTTTCAATTCTTGCACCCAAATAGGCAGTGCTGACTGTTTCATCAATTTTTTCCGGGCTGCGTACCTCAGCAGGCAGGCAGGCAGTAAACCGCCTCCGCAAGTTTCTGAACCATTACAGGCTGTCCCGCTGTCCAGTGGAAAATCCGTTCAATCACAGAGCCGCTGCCATTTCCCAGAACTTCCCGGAAGGAAGACACAGATGCCGGATCAAAATCATTCAAATCAATTTCCCTGCCAATGTTGAAGGGGGTGCGGGATCGGTTTTTCACAAATTCCGAGGGACTTGCCACGCCAATCAGCACAAAGTTCAGGCGCTTCATTTTTGGATTTGCGGCACGGGCATTGACCATGGCCCGGAGTGTGGTGAAAAAATCATCGGAAAAAGGCAGGGGCAGGACAGAATCAATTTCATCAAAAAAAATCACCACTTTTTCCGCAATTTCCGAAAGAACCACGTCTTCCATAAAGGTCATAAACCGCTGTGTCGCGCCAAGCCGGTCATTTGCCTGCCACCATGCAAGGGCATCCGTGTCAAGTTTCAGACTGCGGCTGATCTGATACACCACAACGCTGAACCATGCTGCCGGTTCTTTCTCAGAGGCCAGGTGCTGCAAATCCGCAATTGCGGCACGGATTCCCATTTCCCGCAGCCCGGCAACAGCATGAATCATCAGGCTGGATTTGCCTGTCTGACGCGGGGCAAGAACCAGACACAGTTCTCCCCTGTCCAGAGCGTTGAGCAAATCCTTATCCGCAGGCCGTTCAATATAACAGGCCGCATCCTCGCTCAGCGTCCCGCCGGTTTGAAAAAAGTCGGTTTTCAAAAAAATTTTCCTTTATTATGACCTCAATGAAATGGATTTTGCTGTAACCCTGCCGGACTGAAATTCAGGGGCTTTTAATAATACCCGTTCCATCCGGCCATAGACGCAGAAAATCTTTTTCATTAAATGTCAGCAGGATGTCAATTCCGGATTTTCGGGCAGTCTGCACCAGCAGGGCATCATATATAATGCCTCCGCTGAGTCCGGAATCTGACATATTATCCAGAACCTGAAGATAATCTTTTTGATCAAGTGTAACAATGGCAATATGCTTTTCAATGTTTTCCCGAATCAGCATCCGTGCCATATCCGGCTGTATTTTCGGGCTGACCGGAAGTCTGGTCAGTACAGCATATAATTCAGCCAGCGTATGAGCAGATATGATAAAATTGTCATTATCAGAGGCTGCACGCTGAAGCCAGGGAAAAGCAATGCCATGATTGGGATGAGGTTCTGCAAGAGCCGCCACAAGAACCGATGTGTCAAACATTATTTTCATAAGTTATTCCGGATTGTTGGTCAAATCTTTTTTCTCTTTGATTTTGGATAAATTCTTCCAAAGAGGTGTCAGCAGAACCGGTATAAATCAGCACACCGTCTTTTTTTTTCAGAGGAGATTTCCTGCGCGCGGGTTTGAGAATAATTGCCTCCCGGCGTTCTTCAATGTCAAGAACCGATCCGGGTATCAGTTGATAATTTTTCAAAACGGATTCAGGCAGCGATATATTGCCATATCTGTCTATTGTCAGTTGCATACAGCCTCCTTCCTTTATCCTTTCAGAAAATTTTCTGTTTATATCATATGAATCCCTGTTCATACAATTCTCTTCCCAAAATAATCCGCATACAGTTTGCAAAAGCAGATCACGTTCTGATTTGCCTCTCTTTTCACCAGCCCCGCAGATGCAAGCCGTTCCTCCATTTTCACATCAGTGCATCCTTTTCCTGCAATCACCCGTTTCATTGCAGTTGCCAGTTCCGGCTCTTTCTGAAATTTTTTCAGATACCGGTTCAGATGTTCCAGAAAAATCCCTCCTCCTGCGCTGTCTGCATGGAAAAACTGCTCTGTTTTCTGCGGAAACAGGGCCATATGGTACAGCAGCAGATGAACCGGATACGGACGTCCGCCCAGATAATCCGTGATTCTTTCCATCAGGGAATGATCCGGGGAAATGCCGTGTTTTTTGGCAAATTCCGCAGTTTCTTCCCGCGTGAAAGCGTTCAGTTCCACCTGAAGCCCAATGTTGAAAAGAGACTGATTCAAATCTTCAATAAAAAAAGCAGGTTCAGAAGAGGTGCTTAACAGCCATCTGATCTTTTTCCACGCGGGATCGATAGCACCCCGATTGTAAAATGCACGAAGGGAACTGAAAAAATCGCCTTTGATCTGTGTGGAAAACACCCGGTCAACCTCATCCAGACAGAGCAGCACAGGCGTATCATCCTGCCGGAAAACAAATTTGTCCAAAAACACAGACAGATTCCGGTCATACGGCATATCCGGTCTGCAAATTTCCGCCATTCGGCATTCCGTTTTCATCTGAGCATCTGTCTGAGACAGAATCGCGTACCAGATGGCATTGAGGGAAGCAAAATTTTCATTTGCAAATGCCTGAAAATCCACAAACACAGGTCTGAGGGAAGCATTTTTGCGGACAGTGGTGAATATCTGCATCATCAGAGAGGTTTTTCCGGTCTGCCGGGGCGCGCGTATGGTCACCAGCCCGCGACTTCTGCTGACACCTCTGAACACTTCCTCATCCGCAGTCCTCCGAATGTAAAATGGAGATTCAGATTCAACGGCTCCGCCCGGCAAAATCAGACTTGAGGGATCAGCATAAGGCTTGGGTTCCGCAATGAAATTTTTTTCACTTTGCAGGGTGCGCAGAATTTTTGCCAGCCCTTTTTCATAGCACGGAAACAAATCTGCGGTTTGCAGACGCCGCAGTTTTTCCTCCATCGGTTCGCAGTTGTCCGCGCGCACCGGAATGATGAAAATGTCATCATCCGGTAATTCATCAAGAATATCCAGAGCCATTTTCATTTCTCTCTGAACAAAACCTCCTGCCGTAAGAGACTTTGACGAAAGCAGGGCGATGAAATATCTGCTTTCGCGGATTTCACGGGAGATGATGGCTCTTTTATTGGCTCCGGCAGGAAGGTCTTCCGCATCAATCCAGACCGTTACCCCGGCCTGTTTCAAATCCCCGTAAAGTTTTTCTGCCATATCAATATCTTCCTCTGCATAACAGAGAAAGACTTTGAGCAGTTTGCATCGGGTGTGGCTGCTGCCGCTGTCTTTCCGGACTTCAGAAGCAGACACATGCGGAATTTGCTCATAATAATGATAATGTATTCCGCCTTCCACATGAACATCCCTGCCCACAACACCCACCTGTGAACCGCTGATTTTTATGCTTTCGGATGATTCTTTGCCATCCTCGTATGTTTTCATTCTGTCCATCCTGTAAACCGTGTTCAGAAAAATCGTGCAAATCTCTTAATCCTGCAAATCCTGGTTCAGGCAATTTTGGAGGACAGGGCTTATCGCCCTGCCATACTGCACCATAGAACAGTTCAGACTTTTTCCGTAAAATAGCGCAGTTTTTTCTTTCCCATAGTGCAGTTTTATCCCAAGTTCTGCGTATTATCCTGAATTTGCTGAAATTGGCTGTCTGGCATGATTTATGCTTTAAAACCTGGACAGACTGCCCGGCATACTGCCTGTATGACTGTCCCTTTTCCGCACAGGGCTTCATATTTTTTTCTTTATCAAAAACCATACACCATCCCAGGAGGAATTTCCATGACAGAGAAAGTGTACCAGAACGGCGAATTTTACAACTATCCCCTTATCATCAAAAAACTGCTCAACACCCCTTTGATCTATTCCCCGGATCAGGAAATTGTTTACAGAGACAAACTGCGCTATACCTACCGGGATTTGAATGAACGCATCCACCGGCTGGCCAATGGTCTGGAAAAACTGGGCGTGCAGGCCGGAGACACCATAGCGGTTTTTGATTATGACAGCAACCGTTTTCTGGAATGCTTTTTTGCCATTCCCATGATGGGCGCAGTGCTGCAGATGGTGAACTGGCGCCTGTCTGCTGAGCAGATCACTTATACCATCAACCATGCAGAGGCAAAAGCTGTTATCATTAACTCGGATTTTCTGCCCATTCTCAAAGAAATCCGGCCCAAACTGCAGAATGTGAAGGCTGTTGTGGTGATTCCGGAACAGGGAACCGTGCCGGATACGGGACTGAAAATCGATGCGGTTTATGATGAGATGCTGGCTGCGGCTCCTGCTTCCTATGATTTTCCGGATTTGGATGAAAACACCAAAGCCACCACTTTCTACACCACAGGAACCACCGGAGACCCCAAGGGTGTACATTTCACCCACCGCCAACTGGTGCTGCACACCCTTTCCACAGCCCTTGCCGTGGGTTCTTATGACACCATTGGCCGTTTCCGTTCCGATGATGTGTATATGCCCATTACCCCCATGTTTCACGTTCATGCCTGGGGAATTCCCTACATCGCCACCCTTTTGGGTGTAAAACAGGTGTATCCGGGCAAATATGAACCGGAAATGCTGCTGAAACTCATTGTCACGGAAAATGTCACCTTCTCCCACTGTGTGCCCACCATTCTGCAGATGCTCACAGCCAGTCCTGCGGTGAAAAAATTTGATCTGTCCAAATGGAAAGTGGTTATCGGCGGAGCCAAACTTCCCAAGGGTCTGGCAAAAGCTGCCTGGGACATGGGCATTACAGTTTATACGGGTTACGGCATGTCTGAAACCTGTCCCATCATCAGCCTTTCCACTCCGAAAAAGCATATGATGAATCTGGAGCGGGATGATCTGATGGATGTGCTGACCAAAACCGGGCTGCCTGTTCCCCTGGCAGAAGTGGAGATTGTGGATGGAAATGACAATCCCCTGCCCCATGACGGCATGACGCCGGGTGAAGTGGTATTCCGCACGCCCTGGCTGACCAAGAGTTATTTCAAATCCCCTGAAAAAACAGCAGAACTCTGGCGCAGCGGCTGGCTGCACAGCGGCGATGTGGGACATATCAACGAGGAAGGATATCTGCAGATTACCGACCGAATCAAGGATGTGATCAAAACCGGCGGGGAATGGGTTTCCTCTCTGGATTTGGAAAATCTGATGAGCCAGCACCCGGCAGTGCAGGAATCCGCAGCCATCGGGGTTCCGGATCAGAAATGGGGAGAACGTCCCATGATGATCGTGAAAATCAAACCTGATTTTCAGGGCAAAGTCAGTGCCGATGATCTGAAAGCCTATATGAAAAAAGCATCTGAAGAAGGCAAACTGCCCCGTTACGGTGTGCCGGATCGGTATGAATTTGTGGATGAGATTGCCAAAACCAGCGTGGGCAAACTGGATAAAAAAGTCATGCGCCAGATGTACAGATAAGATAAGTTGCGCACTGCGTCATACCCGCGAAAGCCGGTATCCGGAAGAGTTTGGAATTACTGGATTCCGGCTTACGCCGGAATGACAGTAAAGAGAATGACGCACTGATTTTTGAGACGGACGCATGACATCAGCAGATGACTGTTGGAGACAATTGTATGAAATGGGTCGAAATCATCAGGCTCAGAACAGAGGGGATTGAGGGGCTGCCAAAGGACATGCACGCGGAGCTGGCCCAGCAGTTGAAGCAGTGTCCTCCGTCACTGGAACTGAAAAAGGTGAATCTTTACGCACATACCTCGGTTCCCAATGACCTGATGATTTCCATGACCTGGGATACACCCGATGCCCTGCCCTGGGGAAGCGAACTGGGCAGAAGTCTTTCCCGTGAACTGCGTCAGTACGGTCTGACGGATCATTCGGTGTGGATTGAAAAAAGCTGACACAGGGCGGAATTGATTTCAAAACTGCCCAAATCCGTTCCCGGAAAGGGGCGTGAATTCTGGATTCCGGCTTTCGCCGGAATGACGACCCCACAGTTTTGCAATTGCCTCGGTGCTTTGTTGATAAAAAAAACCGGATTTTTCCAAAAAATCCGGTTTTTTAAAACAGATGTTTTCCCCTGCAGGGAAAAGCCGGATTTTTCCAAAAAATCCGGCTTCTTGGAAAATTACCGTTTGTCAGTTTACCGGTAATCCTCTCTGACCGGATGAAAAACATCCAGCACCCTGCAATCCGTAACTGCCCGGCCCGAATGCAGTGCATTGGGTTCAATGATGCACACATCACCGGGTCGCATTGTCTTTGCTTCCCCGTTCACTGTGAGTTCAAACTCACCCTCCAGCATATTGGCAACCTGCTCATGGGGATGCGAATGTTCCGGCAGCACTGCGCCCGCATCAATATTCCAGTAGGAAAAGGTCATGTTTCCTGTATGCACAAATTTCACACGCAGACCGGGAAGCATTTCCCGGTCTGGCAATTTTCCCATGTCAACAAATCCCATTTTTCCATCTCCTTTTCAGGTTTCACTGTTTTCAGAAAAATCCGGTTTTTCGGAAAAACCGGATTTTTTTCGTTTGCCTGCGCAACTGTTCCCTGATCCTTGCGAGTTACTTCCCCAAATCAACAACCACCCGGCCTTTCTGCTGTCCGTTCAGAATAATTCTGATATTCTGATCCAGTTTTTCCAGAGAAATGTACCGGGCCAGTTTTTCCAGTTGCCTCGGTTTCCACACCCCGGCCAGTTTTTCCCATATTTTCACGCGCAGATCCATCGGCGTATTCTGTGAGGAAATGCCAATCAGGGAAATCCCGCGCAGGATAAAGGGAAACACTGTTATGGGAAGATCCGGTGAGGATACATTGCCGCAGCAGGTGACAATGCCATACAGATCAGTGGATTTGATGGCCGTTGCCAGCATGTCACCGCCCACCGTATCCAGCACACCTGCCCAGCGGGCTTTGAGCAGCGGTCTGCCGTCTGTGTCAAGAAAGGCTTTCCGATCAAGGATGTTTTTGGCTCCCAAATCCGTGAGAAACTGTTTTTCCCCGGTTTTTCCCGTAACGGCTGTCACGGAATATCCGCATTGGGACAGAATCGCCACTGCCAGACTGCCCACACCGCCAGTCGCGCCTGTCACCAGAATTTCCCCCTGATCAGGCCGGAGCCGGGAAAGATGCCAGACACCCACTCCCGCGGTGAATCCGGCCGTGCCGAAAATCATGCTTTCCTTCAGGCTCAGATTTGGCGGCAGTTTCACCACCCAGTCCGCAGGCACGCGGATAAACTGCCCGAATCCTCCGGGTGTGTTCATGCCCAGATCATAACTGGTGACAATCACCTGATCACCGGGTTTGAACTGGGGACTGCGGCTTTCCGCCACAATGCCGGACGCGTCAATGCCGGGCGTGTGGGGATAGTTTTTCGTCACGCCCCGGTTGCCGATGGCAGACAGGGCATCCTTGTAATTGAGTGAGGAATACGAAACCTGTATCAGCACATCGCCATCGGGAAGATCAACTGTGTTTCTTTCATTTATGTGTCTTGCAAAGTTTTTGTCAGGGGATTCTTCCATCAGAATTGCCCTGAATTTCTGATTTTCCATAAACTGCCTCCTTTCCCTCGGCTGTTTCCGGATTCCGGCTTTACCGCATTTTTGAGAAAATTTCCCATCCGGCACGCCGGCCTGTTTTTATTCTTCCTATACCCATAATACATTTCCTTTCCAAAGTAAACGGTTGACTGTTGCATGGAAATGTATCATAATATTTGACAGAATCATACTATGGCAAACGATTGCTTCTGTCACCGGAGCCCCAATGCCATTGCGTTAAGCGGAAACGGATCAGCAGGTGAAAATTTGGACGTATGCAGTTTCTGCCAAATTTTCATTCTGGTACAACTTAGGGATGTGAAACTTTTTAAAATGCCGGACGGTTCAGGCTGCAGGTGTCAGTATGCGGTCAGGACTGAAACCTCAAAACCGGTATATCAGCAATTTTCAAATCCCTTAATGGCACTGCCCCGGAGATCCTGAAGACATAAGAGATAAAGGAGATACCGACACAATGAGTCAGACAATCACAGCATTTCTGGAAAAGAATTTTCTGCATTTCAACGCGGCTGTGCTGGTGGATGCAGCCAAAGCCTACATATCCCATCTGGATCAGGGCGGGAAGATGATGATTACCCTTGCCGGAGCCATGAGCACCGCTGAACTGGGCATTTCCCTTGCGGAAATGATCCGTCAGGACAAGGTTCAGATTATTTCCTGCACCGGAGCGAATCTGGAAGAGGATATCATGAATCTGGTCGCGCATTCCCATTACAGACGCGTTCCTCATTACCGGGATCTGAGTCCGGATGATGAATGGCAGTTGCTGGAAAACGGTTTCAACCGGGTGACAGACACCTGCATTCCTGAGGAAGAGGCATTCCGGAGAATACAGAAGCACATTCATAAGCGGTGGAAAGATGCCAATGACAGCGGCCAGCGTTTTTTTCCCCATGAATTCATGTATCAGATGCTTCTGGGCGGGGATTTGGAACAATATTATGAAATTGATCCGAAAAACAGTTGGATGCTGGCGGCCGCGCAGAAAAATCTTCCCATCATCTGCCCCGGATGGGAGGATTCCACAATGGGAAATATTTTTGCCTCCTACTGCATCAAAAAAGAAATTTCTCCGCTTACCATGAAAACCGGCATTGAGTATATGATGTGGCTGGCAGACTGGTATATGAACAGTTCAGGCGGAAAAGGGGTGGGGTTCTTTCAGATCGGCGGAGGGATTGCCGGGGATTTCCCCATCTGTGTCGTGCCCATGCTGTATCAGGATTTGGAAATCAGGGAGGTTCCCTTCTGGTCCTATTTCTGCCAAATCTCTGACTCAACAACAAGTTACGGTTCTTATTCCGGCGCAGTTCCCAATGAGAAAATCACCTGGGGCAAGCTGAGCAAAGACACCCCGCGCTTTATTGTGGAATCCGATGCAAGCATTGTTGCCCCGCTCATGTTTGCCTGCATTCTTGGGCAGTAAACAGATCGTCAGTTTTCCCAGGCAAAGCAGGGGAGTGATTAAACCGGTGGATGGGAAAAAAGGCAGATTCTCACTCGCATCTGTGGGATGGGGAGTTTTCATTGCCATTGTGTTAAGAGAGGCAGGCGTGCCAAACTGAAAATCCGGCAAAGCACAGGGGATTTTCAGATGGCTGAAAAATCCCCTGCTCTCTTTAGGGTCTGTATCAAAATAACTTGTCAGGAAACCCTGAGGGTTTCAGGATTTCCTGACAGGAAAATTGCACAGGTTATTTTTTTTACAGGCCCTTACAGAAGGAGAAAAACGCTTAAAAAGAGGGATGTTATACCGGTTCTCCATTGAAAATATGCTTATCCTGTTCCGGAGTGCCAAAATGAAGTGAAACAGAATTTTGGCCGGATTTTATTTCAGGATTATGAGACATGCTGTCAGAAATTATGCAATCCTCTATATACGTTAACCTCAACTGCGTAAATTCTGATATCTTCACCGCATCTGCTGCAAATCTGATCCGGACATTTTTTGTCAATCAATCAGCGCCTGCGTGGAGCCGGATGATTTCTATCACCAGTTCAGCCACTTTCTTCATATCAGCCAGGGCCACGGACTCGGTGAGTGCGTGCATATCCCGCATTCCGGTTCCCATAACCCCCACAATGATTCCCTTTTCCACAAAAATATTGGCATCCGCACCGCCGCCCGTGGTTTTGGGCACAAGCCGCATTCCCAGATTTTTCGCGGCGTTGCAGGCATGAACAATGACCGGATGGTCTTCGGGAATGTCGGTGCGGTTGAAATCATGCTCCAGGTGAATCTTCAGTGCGGGCAGTTCGTCTTGCGGGGATTTTTTTTCCTTTTCAACCGTTTCCCGAAAAGCTGAAAGGATTTCTTCGGTAATGGCCTCCAGTTTGTCCGGATTGTGGCTCCGGGTTTCCCCTTTGACCCTGACCAGACTGGGAATGACATTTGGGGCAACCCCGCCTTCTATCACACCGATATTGCAGGTGGTTTCCTCATCAATGCGTCCAAGCCGCAGTTTTGCAATGGCTTTGGCCGCTATGGAAATGGCATTGATCCCTTTTTCCGGCGCGGCTCCCGCGTGGGCCTCTTTTCCATGCACCTCAATTTCCATCTTTTTGGCCCCAGGCGCACGGGTGATGATGCCTTCCATGTCCGTGGCATCCAGTGCATATCCGTAATTGGCTGTAATCAGATTATAATCCAGATTTTTGGCTCCCATGAGCCCGATTTCCTCGCATACAGTGAGCACCAGTTCCAACGGCCCGCAGGGAATATTCTTCTCTGCAATGACCCGCAGGCTTTCCAGCAGTACGGCAATGGCACTTTTGTCATCCGCGCCCAGAATGGTGTCTCCCGCGCTGGTAAACACGCCGTCTCTGAAAACCACTTTTACGCCTTTTCCCGGCCCGACCGTATCCATATGCGCATTCAGCAGCAGAGGGGGAACATTCCGGTTTCCTTTGAAGCGGGCAATCAGGTTGTCCGCATTTGATCCGATTTTCGCACCCGCATTGTCTGAAACCACTTCCGCACCCATGGATTCCAGTATTTTTTTCAGTTCATGAAAAATGCGGGCCTCATCTTTTGACTCACTGTCAATTTCTGCAAGAAACCTGAATGTTTCAGCCAGCCTGTCCTGATTGATCACCGCTGATCCTCCTAAGGAAATTGTATTGAATTAAGGGAGTTGAAAATTGCTGATATACCGGTTTTGAGATTTCAGTGTTCAGGTTTCAGTCCTGACCGCATACTGACACCTGCAGCCTGAACCGTCCGGTATTTTAAAAAGTTTCACATCCCCAGGAACTGATGTTGCGCAGCCAGTCGGGCGTAAGCTGGAATCCAGTGATTTCAATCAGTTCTGGATACCGGCTTTCGCCGGTATGACGGGAGTGCGCAAGATCAGTTAATAATTTGAAAAATATCAGAAAAACAAAAACGTTACTGTCTTCGGCATAATGCCGTGAAAAAACATTGTTGACAAAAAGTAAAAGCACATATAATAATACTGTCTTTTATGGAAGTGCACAGCTCACTGGTGGGGCTCCCGGACTTCAAATCCGGTGTGGGGCGTTAAAACCGTCCCGGGTGGGTTCGATTCCCATGCACTTCCGCCATGTTTTATCCGCTCAACTCTTCCCGATCCAAAGCAATGATGAAACAAATCCTGAAAATCCTGAGTCTCTTTCTTCCGATCCCAATCCTTGTGGCAGCCTGTGCTTCTGCACCTCTGCCTGTTCCCAAAAAGGAATGCGTGATTTTGCTGCATGGACTGGCCAGAACTCCGCGTTCCATGAAAAAACTGGAAACATATCTTGCTGCCAAAGGCTACCATGTGATCAATGCCGGATACCCTTCCACCCATGAAAAAATCCAAAGTCTGGCGGAAAAATATGTTCCGGAGGCCATAAATGCCTGCCAACGGTTTCAGCCGGAAAAAATACATTTTGTGACACATTCCCTTGGGGGCATTCTTGTGCGTCAGTATCTGCAAAATCACAGTCTTCCGGAAACTTCCCGGATTGTGATGCTCGGTCCGCCCAGCAGGGGAAGTGAACTGGCTGACTATCTCAAAGGACTGTGGTTTTACAAATGGCGCAACGGTCCGGCCGGTCAGGAACTGGGAACCGATCCCCGCAGTGTTCCCAACAGTCTCAACCCTGTGACCGGCGAAATCGGCATCATTGCCGGAAACCGCAGTTTCAATCCCCTTTTTTCCCAACTCATTCCCGGACCGGATGACGGCAAGGTGTCTGTGGCACGGGCCGGACTGAAGGAAATGAAGGATTTCATCGTGATTCCCGCGACACACACCTTTGTCATGAACCATCCGCAGGCCATGTTCCAGGTGCTTTCCTTTCTGGAAAAGGGAAGGTTTGCACACCAAAGAGATCAGCCTTCCTGCCTGGGACGGTGAAGTCTCTTCTTGTCTCCGCTGGTAATCATGGCATAGGCACTGTGATTGTGAATGGACTCAAAATTCTCAGCGCTTACGGAAAACCAGGTGATATTGTCATCCCTGTTCAGGCGTTCTGCAATGTCCCGGACAATGTCTTCCACAAATTTGGGATTTTTATACCCCTTTTCCGTAACGCACTTTTCATCCACCCGTTTCAGCACGGAAAAAACATCACAGGAAGCACAGGATTCCACCAGTTCAATCATATCCTCAATCCAGATGAATTTTTTGAACCGGGTGCTCAGATTCACCTCTCCCCTCTGGTTATGTGCGCCCACCTCGCTGATCTCTTTGGAACAGGGGCATACAGATGATACCGGCACGATCACCTTGAGCACCAGATCTGTATTTCCGTCCGGATCGCTGGATCCGATAAGACTGCAGGTGTAATCCATGAGCCCGGGGCAGTCGCTGACCGGGGCTTTTTTTTCAATAAAATAGGGAAAAGTGATCTCCACATGAGCGGAAGCTGCTTCCAGGTGGGTTTTCATCTCATCCAGAATCTGTGCAAATTTTTCCAAAGAAATTTCCGGACGGAAAAGGTGAAGCATTTCCACAAAACGGCTCATGTGTGTGCCTTTGTATTTGCCGGGCAGATCCACATACATATTGATGGAGGCCACTGTATGCTGAAAACCGTTCTTCCGGTCCAGTACGGTGACAGGATATCGAAGGTTTTTTATTCCCACCTTGTCAATGGGAATATTGCGGGGATCCCGCTGATTCTGAATATCTATCATGGCAAACATGTCAAAGAATAAATGTTTTCGGGCATCAGTATCCTCTCTGTCATTTCAGAAGATAATCCGGTCTGACATGGCTCAGGGATCTGAAAATATTCCCCCTGATTTTGCTGTTTGTCCGGTAAAGCTGCTGCAAGATCGCTTTGATTTCACTCCGTTTTGAAGTTCCGGCGCTGGGGCATGGATTTGCAAACTCCGGAAAGGATTTGGCTGCGGCAAAACGCCGGATAAGATTCCCATTGGCAAAAGCCAGCGGCCGGATGACCGTGAATTTTCCGCCAAAAAAGGGCTGAGCCGGAAGCATGGTGCTGATTTCACCCGCATAGCACATGTTCAGAAACAGGGTTTCGATAATATCATCCTGATTATGCCCCAGTGCCAGTTTCCGGCATCCCAGTTCATCCGCAATTTCAAAAAGCCGTTTCCTGCGAAGACGGGAACAGAGAAAACAGGGGTTTTCCCGGTTATGGGAACTGTGACTCAGCACACCGTAATCCGTAATTTCTGTCCGCAGTCTGTATCCCATTTCCCTGCAGTGCTGGGCAAGCTGCTGAGCAAAACCGTTATCAAATCCGGGATCAACATAGATGGCAAAAAGTTCATAACGGATGGGAATGCGTGACAGACGCTCGTGCAGAAACCACATCAGTGTCATGCTGTCCTTTCCTCCGGAAAGCCCCACCGCTATGCGGTCTCCGTCCGCTATCATATCATACCGGTGCAAAGCCTGTCCGATGGCCCTGTTCAGGCTTTTGTACAGCCTGCTGCTGGGACTCCCCGAACCGCAGGCTGTGTTCCTGCCCGGTTTTTCGCTGTCTTTGTTTTCCTGCCTGTTATTTTCGGAAATATCCGGCCGGAGGTCAGACATCCGCCTCCTGAGTTCTGTCAAGACAAACTTTTCCCGCTGCAATTTCCCGGAGAGAAACCACAATATCCTCATTTTTGGGAGAGCTGACCAGATACTCAGATCCCTCCCGGACCTGCCGAACCCGCTTTGCCACCATCTGCACCAGGACAAAGCGGTTCGGGACCCTGTTCAGACAGTCTTCCACTGTAATTCGTGCCATAATTCCACTTTTTCCGCTTATCGGTTAGCAGTTATCAGTCCCGGTTTTCACAGGATTTCCACCAGTTCATAGATTCGTTTTCCGCCCGGAGCATTCAGAGCAATCTCCGCTCCCGGCACTTTGCTGACAATGGCTCTGCCCAAAGGGGAAGAAACGGAAATTCGTCCGTTTTCTATATTGGATTCATCCGGCCCCACAAGCTGGTATGTCACCTTTTCACCGGTGTCAATGTTTTCCAGCAGCACCGTGCATCCGAATACAGCCCGGTCTTTGCCCAGTTTGTCCGGATCAATGATATCCGCATTGCTCAGTTTGTATTCCAGTTCGCTGATGCGTCCCTCCAGAAAAGCCTGCCGGTCTTTTGCAGCCTCAAATTCCGCATTCTCGGACAGATCGCCGTGCGCACGGGCTTCTTCAATGGCTCTGATATTCTGAGGCCGTTCCACACTCTTTAACAGTTCCAGTTCCTTTTTCAGGGCTGCATATCCGTCCCTGGTAATGGGTACTCGTTCCAACTTCTCAACTCCTGTTCATCAGGAAATATCCGGCATTCCGGATATCTTTTCCCGATTTTCTGATTTTTAAATAAAAGACGATCGGCCGTCAAAGCGCGTCCGGTTTGACAGTATGCAAAACAATGCCAAACAGCAACGACAAACATGAACAGATTCTCACAAACGAAGCAACTGCAAAGATTATGTGCATGCAGGGATTTTTTTGTGTTTCTGAAATCCCTGCCCCAAAAAATTTCAGATCTTCTTACAGATAGTCTTTTGCCAGAATTTCCGCTATCTGCACAGCATTGGTCGCGGCTCCCTTGCGGATATTGTCCGCAGCGATCCACATGTCAATGCCGTTTTTCACAGAAACATCCTGCCGGATGCGGCCAACCAAAGTCAAATCCTGACCTGCCGCGTCAATGGGAAGCGGATACACACTGTTTGCCGGATCATCCACCACTTTCACGCCCGGCGCATTCCGGAGCAGTTCACGGACTTCGTCAGCGGAAATATGCTGCACAGTTTCCACATTCACGGACTCGGAATGACCGAAAAACACCGGCACGCGCACTGTGGTGGCCGTGACGCCAATGCTGCTGTCCTCCAGAATTTTTCGGGTTTCGTTGACCATTTTCATCTCTTCCTTGGTATAACCGTTTTCCATGAATTTGTCTATCTGGGGCAGACAGTTGAACGCTATCCGGTGCGGATACACCTTTTTTTCCCAGTTGAGAAAATTGATCATGGCACGGGTCTGATCAAAGAGTTCATGAATGGCCTTTTTTCCGGTTCCGGAAACAGCCTGATAGGTGGAAACCACCACACGCCGGATGCCGCATTTTTTGTGGATGGGATTGAGTGCCACCACCATCTGAATGGTGGAACAGTTGGGGTTGGCAATGATTCCCTTTTTGCGGTATTCGGCAATGGCATGGGGATTGACTTCGGGAACCACAAGCGGCACATCCGGGTCCATGCGCCACTGGCTGGAATTGTCCACCACCACGCAACCGTCTTTGGCAGCAATGGGCGCAAATTTTTCACTGGTTCCGCCTCCTGCGGAGAAAATGGCAATATCCACCCCTTTGAAGGATTTTTCCGTGAGTTCCTCCACTTCAATCATATCCCCTTTGAAGCGGAGCTGACGGCCCGCGGATCGTGCGGAAGCCAGAAATTTTACGGATTTCAAGGGAAAATTCCGCTCTTCCAGACACGAGATCATCTGGTTCCCGACCGCGCCTGTCGCACCGGCCACGGCCACGTTCAATTTTTTTTCAGACATAATGCTCTCCCCATGATTTACCTTTTTTCAACAGGTTATATAATAAGATCGCGGCTGATGGGCCGCGTTCCTCCCAAAAGATAAAAAACACGAAAATATATTTTCGTGTTTTTCAGCACCTGCACAATAACACAGATTTTGCAGAAAGTAAAACCCGGATATGTCAAATGTTGCTGCCAGAGTTTGTAATTCAGTTTGGCATAAAAAGCTGTTCCGGCATTCGGATCTTTGCAATCCTTGGAAGCTGTTTTTAAAATCCTGTTCTTTTATGGCCGCAGTTCTGTTCTGGAACTTTCATTGAACCGGCCGGGGATATTCTCCGCCCATGCAGAAAACGCGTTTTCGGGTTTTCCGGTCAGTGACTCAATGTCATTAACTTAAGATTTGCTGCCCCCATACGCAACGGAAGCAAAAAAGGGCAATGTCAGACCGGGGTTTTGGTGCCATTGAACGGAACTTTGCCTGTCTTGGAGAGCATGGTGTCCCAGGGACCAAAGCTGTGCGGGGTGACGGTTTCCTCAATCCAGACAAATCCGGGCTGCAAGGAGCTGACTTTCCGGTGTGCATCGCAGGCATCCGTGCTGCATTCATCTGAGGTTGCCCAGATAAAGTTGGCCCCGGAATCAAAGTTAAGCTTTATCGGACTGACCCCTGCAGCCAGTTCATCTGTCATACAAAGTGCCTGCCCCGCAATTGGCCATCGGTCCCAGTTTAAGATGAAATGACAGGAGGGTATCTGCATCTGCGGTACTGACACAAAGCATTGACAATGCCAGTCCCATCACCATAATGACTTTGAATTTAAAAGGAATGTGCATGTAAGAAAAAATGTTGTTCATTTTTTTTCAGCACATTGTGGATACCGACTTTCGCCGGTATGACGATCCTGCCCAGCATCAGTCAATGATTTGCTCAGGGATTCTGTTATTTGAGAAAGGCCAGTATGGAACTTCCTGCGCTGACTTTGTCACCGACGCGCACATTCAGGTTCACATCCGCAGGAAAATAAACATCAAGCCGGGATCCGAAACAGATGAGACCGAATTTCTGTCCTCTGACCACACTGTCTCCTTCCTGAATGCCGCAGATAATCCGCCGGGCAATCAGTCCGGCAATCTGAACAAAACAGATTTCTTTTCCCTTTTCCGTAAGAAGCACCACAGCGTTATGCTCATTTTCCGCAGATGCCTTGTCCAGATTTGCGGAAAAAAATTTTCCCGGATGATAGCGCACATCCCTTATTGTACCGGAATACGGAACCCGGTTCACATGCACATTGAAAACCGACATGAACACACTGATTTTCAGGCAGGGGCCTTCAATCCACGGATTTGCCTCAATTCTCTCCGCAAAAATCACCTTTCCGTCAGCCGGGGACACTATCGCATTTTCCTTATTCGGGATAAGCCGATCCGGATCCCTGAAAAAACCGCAGATGCAGGCTGTTATCACAAGACCTGAGAGGGCAGGCCCGGTCAGTTCCAGAAGGGCAAAGACCGCTGTCACGAAAGCTGCTGCAAAAATAAAGGGATACCCTGCTTTTGCTATGGGAAATGCCGTCTGTGCAGGCGGGTCAGGCCGGTAAAATCTGTCCATGTGCAACTTCACTCTTTCTGTAAGGGTTGACGAAAAAACTGCGGGTCAGGCCGGTTTTATACTCAAAGCAAACCTCCCTGTCAATAAAAACCCTGAAAACTGACTTTCATTTTGAAGCAGATTCACATCTTTTTGTCCTGCTGTTTCAGGCTGTCGGTCAGCACTTTTCCCAGAACAGCCACGGATTCCATATCGAGATATCTGCCGATGCTTTTGCGGAAAAGCATGGAGCAGTGTGCAGAAAACTCTTCATCCCCGTCATTGAAAATCAGAAGAACCGGTATCCGGGGAAGTGCCTGAAACTGCACAGCAAGATCACAGGAAATCTTTTCTTCATGCGGAACTCCGCCAAGTGCGGCACAGGCTTTTTTCAATGCATCTGTCCTGCCGGAAAAATGCAGGGACAGAGAAAATTCCACATCTTTTGCAAAAAAGACGGTCAGGGGCCCTGCATCCGGAAACTCCCTGTAGGCTGTCCAGTCTCCCTGATCCGGAATTTCATCCGGACAGAGAAGAATATGCTTGAACAGGATAATGCATTGGGAATAGCCAGCCCGTTTTCCGTCAGGATTGAAGATTCCCTCGGATGAGACACGGTATTCATCACCGAAAAAAGGTATGCGCAGACCATTTCCCTCTGTCTGTGCCCCCAGAAATCCTGCTTTTTTGTCCAGATGGATTTCTGCAATCTGCTCCATGTAAAAACGGTAGTTTTTTTCAAACACCTCATTGGGTTCTGTCATGGTCTCTTTCTCCCTGCCGTTTGAAAAGCTGTTTCATGAATCAAAAAAATTCAGCCTGTATCAACTGTATAAGACTGTTCATTTTTTTTCAACAGAATAATCAGGCCGGGGAAAAAAACATCTGCATATTCACATGGAATTTTCCTGTTTTCACATTTTTCAAAACTCTCCTGTTGAAAAATAATCAATATTGTGAAATATCAAAAATCTGTAAACCACATTTTTTTCAAAGGAGATAGGGAATATGATCGGCAGTGAATTTGATTCAATTGATTTTTCAGTGAAAACAGACAGCCTCTACCGTGAGGAGGAATATTCGGATATGAATATGGCCACCATCAAACGGCTGGTTCCGGTCAAACCGGACGGAAAAGAGGACAAAACCCGGGATGTGCTTTTTCTGGGATACACCCAGATAATGACGCCCGCGGGTTCCTTTCCCATCCAATGCCCCCTGGAAGCCAAAAATTTCAAAGACGCGATTGCAGAATATCCCAGAGCCATGCGGGAGGCGCTGCATCTGGTTTTTGAGGAACTGAGAAAACAGGAGGCAGAGGCATCCCGGATTATTGTTCCTGAGGTTCAGCACGGGGGAAAAATTCTTTTCTGAGTTAATTGATTGCAAAGAGGTCAATCAGCGTCATTCCCGCGAAAGCTGCAATCCAGTGTTTTCCGTGTTTCCGAACACCGGCATTTGCCGGTGTGACAGCTTTGTGGAATTGGCACTTGTGAAAAAAGGAGAGAAAGTGTGAAAAATTCTTCCTCATCCGGTGCAGACAGGAGAGAGGCCATGCTGGATCATATTTACCGGGTGTATGAAAAACTGGCTGTTTCGGAAAACAGTTCATGCAAACGCGGGTGCAGTCAGTGCTGCACCTGCAATGTCACTCTGACAGGGATGGAAGCTGTCAGAATAACTGAATATCTTGTGGCAGAAGGAAGAACGGAACTGATTGCCGGACTGGGTGCAGCATCGGGAAGAAAGCGTTTTCAGCCCCGTTTCACCACCAATCAGATGGCTGATTTCTTTATGCGGGGTGAAGATGTTCCGGAAGAGGAAATTGATCCGGCATGGGGTGTGTGTCCTCTGCTGGAAAATGATGAATGCACGGTTTACCCTGTCCGGCCTTTTGGATGCCGGTGCATGGTCTCTGCCGTGAACTGCCGGGAAACCGGGTATGCGGACATGACGGAATTCACTGCAACAATCAATATGGTGTTTCTGCAATATATTGAGCATGTGGACGCGGGCGGATATTTCGGAAATCTGACGGATATGCTGCTGTATCTGCTGGAAAACGGAAATCTGGAAAACTGCCGTGAGGGCATACAGGGAAACAGGCCGGAAAAGCTGATTGTCAGTCAGCCCCTGCACTTTCTTATGGTTCCGCCGGAATTTCGGGAGAAAATCCGGCCCATTGTGCAGGCACTTGAAAATTTCTGATAAATTAGGAGTTACCCAGTTGTTTTTTCAAGTGTCTGTTTTTTTAAGAACCGGTTTTGTGCAGTGCAACATTCGCCTTTATAAAAATCAGTATGTTAAAATTCAACTGCGTAACTCCTATAAATATTGATGATTTCGTAAAAACTCAGAAGTCCCGTCACTCCGGCCAAAGCCGGAGTCCATAACCCTTTGAAAATTTTGGATTCCGGCTTTCGCTGGAATGACAAAAATGAAATTTTAATTTTTTACCGATTCATCAACTCTGTTAATGTCAAAAAAGAGTCCGACGGTAATAAGCCAGAAGAGCTGATATTATTACAGAAAAATTTTGAAAAAATCCTGAACCCCCGAAGGGGTGACATGACAATGCCATCCCTTCGGGATTGACTCGACTCTTCATTCGCATTTACAGAAAACATACAGAAATTTTTCCGCAATGACATGATCCGAGGTAACTGATGGCAGCATCAAAAAAGTCCCGTTTTGGCACTCTCCGCTCTGAGTACGGTTTTATCTTCAATCCCTATCCGGATGAGCGCATCTCGCGGTGTCCGTTCTGCGAAAAGAAATCAGGGCAGCGCAAAATTCCCCTGCTGATCCATGTTGATCCCATGCACCTGATTGCCCTGAACTATACATGCCGTTATTGCAGCCGCTGTGATTTGCTGATAGCGCATAAGCAGGAAGTGGAACATCTGCTGACCGTTATATTCATGGAGCGTGCCCCATCGGACATCGGTAATGATTATCTTGTACTGGGAACAGTGGAAAAGAAAACCTGGCGGGAAGGGCTGACCCAGCCGAAAGAGTTGGAGGAGCTGAGGGCTCATACACACGATTTTAAAACATACTATCAGGACTTACGCATGACGCAGGCGGGATTGTACATGCCTGATCAGGAGCCGCGGATAAGAAAACCGCCGCCATCGCAGGAGTGGATCCGGCCCGCATCGTTGCCGGAAAAGGAAAAAAAGAGATAAATCCAATGCCGATTTGATTATCGTAACCCAATGCCATTGAAGGGAGAACATCTCTCTATGCACCACAACCTGCTTTTAGAAACCTTTGCGGATCAGAATGCTGTCCGGCTGCGGCTGGAGGATGAAAACAGCATTCAGATCGCGTGTCAGGAAATCTGCCTGACCGATCATCCTGCTTCATCCTGGGAAGGGGTGTTTGACACCCGGCGCCATGTGAACCGGTATGAAGGCAGTCTGCTGTGGGAAAATGCCACAGACCCGGAAACCGAAGAGCAGATTCTCACCCGGCTGGGCCTGTTTGTGGGTAAACAGGTTCTGGGAGAGGGGGATGACTATGCCCGTGAACTGGCACGGCAGTTTTTCCGGCATCTGCTGGCAGACCCGGGAAAGCATTCCACCGAAGGCGTGCTGGCTTTGGCACGCAGTGATCTGCTGAGCGACAAAAGACAGGCCGCAGTCTTCGGATCTGTCAACTACGCCACTCCCCTGCTTTTCGGCGCGCCGGGCAGAATTCCCGAACCTGCGGACAGACGCAGCGATCAGATGAAACGGCAGAATCCTTTTCCCCGGCCCCTATTGCCCGGCAACAGACATGAACTGGACGCACCCGAAGATTTTGCCGGCCGGAGCATGGAACTTACGGAACTCAACACCCGCTGGCTGCCGGATAATTCCCCTCCCCTTGCCCTGATTCAGGGACTGGCAGGCATGGGCAAAACCGTACTGACTGCCGAGGCAATCCATCTGTGGCATACCCGTTTTGATTACGTGCTGGCATTTCAGGCAAAACCTGCAGCTTTGGGCATGGATGAAATGCTGCCGCAGGTGGACGGAAAACTCATTCAGTTCAGCCCGCCTTATGCGGAAAAATGCTCAGAAAGACCCATGCTCCGGGTGTATCTCAGTCCTGATCCGCGACTGACGCCTCAGCAGCGGTACGATAGAATGCGCCAAAATCTGCTGGAAGCCATGCGGGATGAGAATATCCTGCTGGTGCTGGATAATTTTGAAACCAATCTTTCTAACCTAACCCCCGGCCCCTTCCCTGAAGGGAAGGGGAGCGATCAGCCCGCAAATTCCCCCCCTTCCCTTC
>CAZDIU010000015.1:0-36700 GCA_964505535.1 uncultured Desulfobacterales bacterium
AGCATAGGTTTCCTTGCGTGAAAATTTGTCTGTTATCCTTGACAGTTAACTAAGATACTATAAATTTTCGGTGTAAAGTTTTCAGAAAAACAGGGAGTTATCTGGTTTCACCGTCATTCCCCCTAAAAGCCGGAATCCAGTGTTTTCAACCAGTTCTGGATACCGACTTCCGTCGGTATGACAGAGGTGTGCAAGATGAGTAAGTAAATCAGCGTAAATTTTCGGGTGCAGCATTTTCAGAAAAACCGGATTTTTCGGAAAAATCCGGTTTTTTTTGAATGCCCGAAAACTTTCGGTTGTGCACTTATCAGTCCCAAACTCTTTTCCAGCAGGTGCACATACAAAACCGCTTCCAGTTCCGGATGTTTCCGCTCTTTTTCCGGCAGACGGTTCCGGATGGTCCCAAACTGGATCTGGCAGTGGGTGCAGGCCGTGGCCAGCACATCTGCTCCGGATTCTGCTGCATAGGCAAGTTTTCTGTTCATGAGTTTCACAGAAAGTCTGCTGTTTTTTTCCCATAAGGGATTGCCGCAGCATTCCAGACGCAAAGGCCAGTTCACAGGTTCCGCTCCAATGGCCGAGATCAGGTTTTCAAAAATTGTCGGAGCCAGGGGATTGTCAAACTGCACCACATTGTCAGGCCGAAGCGCATGGCATCCGTAATGTGTTGCCACTTTCAGACTGTGCAGGGGATGGGTCACGCGGGAGCGGAGCACCTCGGTTCCAATATCCTCTGCCAAAAGCGTAAGCAGGTGAAGCACCCGCACATCGTCATTCCATTCCAGCCCTTCCTCTGCCAGCATTTCATTGATTTTATTCCGCAGCAGGGGACGCTGCTTCATCCAGTACTGGGCATGTTTCAGATTTCCGTAACAGCATTTGCAGGGCGTGACAATGGTGAGATGCTCGCGGCGGGCCAGAGCCAGATTCCGCGCGCCGGATAAAGCCGAAGCCTCAAAACTCCGGTGCCGCACCGGATAACCGCAGCAACTGAAACGCAGATCGATCAGGCGCACACCCAGATGATCCAGCACGGCACGGATGGCAATGTCATATTCAGGAAGATGGTTGGGGAGTTTGCATCCCGGAAAATAAGCGTATTTCATGATAAAAGGTTTCGGGTGTCAGGTTTCAGGTTTTGGTGCGCATCCGTTCACTGGCTATATTTCGCAACTCGTACAGCACATCTGCCACGCGCACACCCTGGGGACAGTGTTCCTGACACATATAGCAGGTCACGCAGTCCCAGACCATGCGAGCGCCCAATGCCATGTCTTTCATCTGCAGACGCATGAGGTTCATAATCTGCTGGGGTGTCAAATCCAGATCGCTTTTGGGATCATCCGAGGCAGCAACCACCGGGCATACATTGGTGCAGACAGTGCACTGCACACATCCCCGGAAGGTTTCAGACCGATCGGTAAGATTGAGGTGAATCTCCTTCCTGTCCCTGTCCTGCGCAGTTTCTTTTAACAACGAAGCCCATTCATTGACCGTGTGCTTGCGTATCTGCCGGTGGGGTTCTCCCATCCGCATATGGAGGAGTTCATTTTTGGAAGCCTGCCAGAGGTCCTGCAGATTGATGCCGGACGGACACAGTTGGGTGCATCTGCCGCATTCGGTGCAGATGAAGCTGCCTTCTGCAAACTGCCTGAGTTTATTTTCGGATTTTTCCGGAAAAGGGATCAGGGAAGTGAGCTTTTTCAGGGAAACCAGTTTTTCTGAAGGCAGAATATCCGCATTGCCCATCACCTGCCACGCGGGAGCCACACTGCAATACTGACTGCAGATGCCGCAGTGGGTGCACGCGTCCATGCCCATTGCACGGACAGTTTCCTGCATTGCGGAATCAGGCGCAAGATCACCTGTCTGTTCTGCCAGCAGATTCAGGGGCGTGGAAAGGATATGGAAAAACTTGCTGAACGGCAGCCAGGCCAGTCCCGCAAAGCAGATGAGAATATGCACATGCCAAAGAATATGATCTGCACGGAATGAATTCAGTATGTTCGCCAAAGGCCGGAGTGTTTTGGAAATCGGATAGGAAACAAAAGCCGCATCCGGTTTCGCATGGCACATGGCACAGCTTTCCGCATGAAAAATTTTTCCCTCTTCCAGCAGTTCCGGATTCTCTTTGTCCATCTCTTCCGGAAATACCACGCCGAAATCCTTTGCCCAAAGTGTTTTCAGAGGAAGCAAATCAGCCGGATCATCGGTTCCGGCATAATCCAGTGCCATTTCATGAAAAATGGCAGGCGAAAGAATCTTGACACTTTCCAGCAGAAAACCGGAAAACATGATCAGAAACAGGACAGGCAGGGCAGCCCAGTCACTTTTGCGGTTTGTCTCACGCAGGATTGGAAGACTCATTCTTCGGTAACTGGCAATGCCAATGCCGCATACGACAATGAATCCGGCAAGATTTCTGAGGAACAGGAAGGGATTCAGCGTAGAGACATATCCGGGGAAAATCCGGACAGCAATCTGATCCTCCATCGCATGAAAGACAAGCAGGAAAAGAAAACCGTAACAGATGCTCATGTGCATAAACCAGCGGAGTTTGTCTTCTTTGAGGATGTGCAGTTGGAGAAGCACATCTGTAAAGAATTTCCGCAGAACACGGAAAATCCCCGGCAGGCTCAGCAAGGCAATGATTCCTCCCAGGCTTTTCAAAACCCGTGTGAAAACGGATGCACGGTGCTCTGTCTGCACATGGAGGAAAAACCAGGCTGAAATCCGGCAAATGATACCGATGATGCAGATGGAAAGTGCCATGAAAAATGCGGTGTTGAATAAATTCATATAGCTTTGATGACTCGGTTTAACATATCGGCAGGGGGTCAAATCCGTTGATTTTTTCCCTGGCGGCACAGAAATCCGGAAATCCGGCCGGACGCCCGGAGACGAACCTCCGGGCTTAATAAACAAAGCCGAGTGAATCCGGCTGTCCCTGAACCCTTTTCAGATGACTTGCCATGCCGGATATTCTTCCTTAAACGATTTCGTTTCATTATATTAAGCTGGTTCAGATATTTTATCAGGCAGAGACTCTTTGAATTCACGCATCCCCTTTCATTTTTTTATATGTGAAGGACGCGGCGTTCCGGGGCCGGCCCCAAGATAGTATTTGACTGTTTTGTGGACAGTTTTATAAGGTATGTCAAGATGATGATTTTCTTTGATCCATATCCTTATTTCATCATAAGATCCGAATCCTTCCGGTTCGGAAAGACGCTCTTTCAGACATTCCGCGACTTCAGCGGGAATGGCACGGCTCCGCCCCGGCACTGTCTTCAGATGCAGAAGTTCTGTGATTCCGCCAGCTTCATAACGGCGGAACCATTCCACTGCTGCAAGGCGGGAAACATTGCAGAGTTCTGCTGCACGGGTCATGGTTTCGGCCTCCCCGGTTTTCAGAAACCACAGCATACGGAGCCGGTCACGGAAACGGGCATTTTTTTCTTTTTTTATCATATCAATAAGCTGTTCAGCGCTTTCTGACACCCTGTATATTTTCTTTTTTGGCATCTTTTTCTCCTTTTAGGGATTTGGAAATTGCTGATATACCGGTTTTGCGTTCTGAGGTTTCAGTGTCTGTTTCCTGACACCGGACACCCGGCATCTGAACCATCCGGTATTTTAAGAACTTCCTCTTCCCTTAAATAAATGTCATCCTGAAATTATCCGTCATTTTTATAACACATTTTTATATAATTACAATAGAGAACTCGCATTATACCGAACCCCCATTGATTTTTTATACAGTTCAGTCATTTTTTTCCCAATGCCGCTGAACTGACACCCCTCCCGGAGGGAGGGGAACCGCGGGTTGACCCGGTGCTGAAAAAGCGGCGGTATTGCATCAGATCAATGGGGAATCGGTATTAGACACAGGATGGGGAGAAACCCCAGGCCAGTACCATCAGCACCCAACCCGGCACTCGGGCGGATTCTGGGAGTTCCGCTATCGGTCCATCCGGCCGAACCGCTGAGATTGTCATTATCATTCTTCCCTCTCTGACAGAAACTTTGGCATCAGGTCATGAAAAATGGGTCAACGTCAATCACAATCCGAACTCCCTGTGTTTGAAAAAGCCCCGCGTTTTCTGTGCAAAGCTGCCGGACAAATCTGCGGAGATGTTTTGCCTTTGCGCTTTTCACCAGCATCTGCCAGCGGTAATGATCTGCAATTTTTGCCACAGATGCCTCAATCGGCCCCAGAATTTCCACATGTTTGCGGAAAACCTCCTCTCTCTGCCGGAGTGACTGTCCAGCGTCTCCCAGCCTCTGCACAGTTTCCTGTGTTTTTTCCCTGTCTTTTCCGGAAATCCGCAACTGTATCATCCGGGAAAATGGCGGATAGCCCAGTGCGCTGCGGAATCCGATTTCTGTCTGGTAGAAAATCCGGAAATCCTGTTTCTGCGCGGCCAGAATGCTGAAATGACTGGGTGCATAGGTTTGGAGAATCACCTGCCCCGGCACATCGCCCCGGCCTGCCCGTCCTGCAACCTGCGCCAGTGTCTGAAAGGTCTGTTCTCCGGCCCGGAAATCCGGAAAACTCAGGGACAGATCCGCACAGATAATGCCCACCAGCGTGATATGGGGAAAATCGTGGCCCTTGGTCACCATCTGTGTGCCAATCAGCACATCAATGGCCTGATTTCTCAGAGCTTTGAGAATCTTCAGCACAGAACCTTTGCGGGAGGTGGTGTCTCTGTCCATGCGCGCGACCCTGGCATCGGGAAACAGTTTTTTCACAGCGTCCTCCACTTTTTCGGTTCCCATGCCCAGATACTGAATATGCGGGGAACCGCAGGAAGGGCATACCATGACAGAATCCCTTGTGAATCCGCAGTAATGACATTTATAGACATTATCAAGACGGTGAAAGGTCTGGGTAATGTCGCAGTGCGGACAGCGGATGGGTTCACCGCAGCCCGCGCATACGGGAAAACTGGCAAATCCCCGGCGGTTGAGAAAAAGCAGCACCTGCTCTTTTTTTTGCAGGGTTTCCTGCATGGCCCGGTGCAGTTCGGGCGTGATAAAGCGTCTTGCGCCCCGTTCATCCCGGATTTTGCGCAGATCCACAATGGCAATGCGGGGCAGGGGACGGCGCTCCACCCGGCGGGAAAGATGCACCTCCCGGAATTTTCCGATTCTGACATTGTAAAAGGACTGAACCGAAGGTGTGGCAGATCCCAGCACAGCCACTCCTTCGGACTGTCTGGCCCGAACCACAGCAAGATCGCGTGCATTGTAAAGCAAATCACTTCCCTGTTTGTAGGAGGTGTCATGCTCCTCATCCACAATGATCAGCCCAATCTTTGGATAAGGCGCAAACACGGCAGACCGTGCCCCGACCGTAATCGGGGCTTCATTGCTGAGAATGCGGGTCCACTGGTCATAGCGTTCCCCTGAAGAAAGACTGCTGTGCAGCACAGCGACTTTTTCCCCGAACCTGGCCCGGAACCGCCGCTCTGTCTGGGAAATCAGTGCGATTTCCGGAACCAGCATCAGCACAGGCAGACCCTGCTCCATTGCTGCCGCGGCCAGGCGCAGATACACCTCGGTCTTGCCGCTGCCGGTCACACCGGCCAGCAGCCAGGTGGAAAATCCTTTTCCCAGGCAGGACAGGATGGCTGAAACCGCGTCCTGCTGCTCCCGCGTCAGTTCCGGTTCCCTGTCCGGATCAATGGGTTCCCCAAAAGGGTCCCGGTACATGTTTTTTTCATATATGCGGATGGTTCCCTGATCCGCCATAGACCGGAGAAGATTTGGGGCTGTTGGCACATATTCTTTTAATTTTTTTACAGAAATTTCCCCTTCCGCGGCCAGAATGCGGAGAATTTCCTTTCTGGGAACCGAGAGTTTTTCATCCGGAGAAATCCCGGATACAGGGGCAGCATACCGCTCTGTCCGGGCACGGGTCTTTCCGCCCAGCAGTTCCGTATGCCGGACAATCCATCCTCTTTTTTCCATGCTCTGGATGAGTGCGGCAGGAATCTCCCGGTTCAGGGATGCGGATAAATCCTTCAGGCGCATGTTTCCCTTTTTCAGACGATCCAGGATGTCTGTTTCTGTGGGATTGAGAAAATTTACGGTATGGGCATTTTTTCCTTCCTCTGTCAGACCCATCGTGACATAATCGGAAAGATTCAGGCCCCCGGGCAGAGCGTTTTTGATGACTTCACCGGGCGGATAGATGTAATAATCTGAAATCCATCTGAAAAATGCTGTCATTTCCGCAGGGAACAGGGGAACATCATCCAGAACATCCAGAATGCACCGGGGTTCACTGTTTCCCTTTCTCTCTCCGGAACCCAGCACATAACCGGTAAGCCGCCGCTTTCCAAAGGGAATCAGGACTCTTTTCCCAACTGCCGCAAAAGGGGCAAGGGAATCCGGAACTGTGTAGGTGAATGTTCCATGCGCGGGAAAGGCCACTGCGACTTCAATGCATGCAGAATCTGTTGTATTTTGTTTCATATTGTTATACAGAGAAATAAAAGTACGCTGTTTTTTCACTGTCGCCTGCAGCGCGTTTTCAGGAAAACAGCATGAAAGTGCGGGATCAGGAGTCAGAAACGTTCAGGGGATTATATACTGATCCAATTTTGGTTTTCTCCGGCATACTTTTTGTTTTCAGACCGGACTGCGGAAAAATGACTGTTCTGATCCGGAAAATCTGCGGAAACAGGTTCGGAAAGGGATGTTTTCTCAGTTCCGCAATTTTCGTGCCAAAGAAAACCAAAATTGGATCAGTATAGTTTTTACTGTACCGATTGGCAAGTCATGATGTTAAAAAGAAATATCTTGCTGAAAAAAGATCTTGTTTCAGCAAAACACCACAGGATCCGTAAACCGGTGAAAGGAGGTTTTATGCGTACCGTCATCAGAAACAGTGTCATCGCCTTTACCATTTTTGTTCTGGTCATTGTACCCTTCTCAGCAGTTGCCCAGGATTATGATCAGAATCCTTTTGAAAAAAAGGAGGAAGCCAGGAGCGGAGCCATTGCCTTTGACGCGCTGATTGTCCGACCGGTGAGCCTGGGGGCCATCGTGGCAGGTTCCCTGCTTTTTGTGATCGCTCTTCCGGTTACATCCTTTACCGGTGAGACCCGGCTGACCTACGAAAAACTGATCAAAGAACCGGCGCGCTACACATTTAAACGGCCAATGGGGGAATTTTCGCTCAAATAAAATCTGCATTCGCACTGACACAGGAAAAGGGAACATCCTTTTTTTCCCGGTGACTGATCCGGCTGGATTTTACAGAAACCTGTCCCTGGTCCTGTCCGGGGAAGGGGATTTTCAGTTCCCTCCTGAGAGGGGCATGGCCCTGGTCATCCAAAAGATGGAGATCACCTGTGTACCGGTATGGAAATAAACCCTGATGTTTTTCCCCTTTTCTGAATGCGCTGGGGAGAAGAAGCGGAATGATCGCACAGACACTTGACACCATAGATGACCGCATCAACCCCATTGTGGTGCGGGAACTGCGACAGGCTGTGCAGAGCCGTCTGCTGGCGGGGATGCTTATGCTGTTTCTGGGACTTATGCTGATGGTCATGGCCTTTGTCACCACCGGGTCCCATAAAATCGGCATAAACCTGGACAGGGCGGAAAGTCTGGGCAGGGATGCTTTTGAGGTGCTTTTCGGTGTCCTGGTCTTCTCTGTCATCCTTTTCGTTCCGGTCTATACCGGTGCAAGAATGAGTCTGGAGCGTTCTGCGGAAAACATGGATCTGCTGTTTGCCACGGCCATCCGTCCGGGCACTGTCATCCGGGGAAAACTCTGGGCAGGCATGATCCTCACCCTGCTTTTTTTCAGTGCCAGTCTTCCTTTCATGACCCTGACCTGGTTTCTGCGGGGTGTGGATTTGCCCTCAGTGTTTGTGATTCTGTGCATGGCTTTTCTCGGCATCAGCGCTGCCATTCAGTTTGCTCTGTGCATGGGATGCAGTTCCTGTAACCGGTTTTTCCGAATGCTGCTGGGCATCATCACCCTGGGACTGCTCATTGCAGGCGGTTCTGCCATTGTTGCACTGGCAAGGGACATGCTCCGTTCCGGTGTGGGGAGCCGGATTGCCGCTCCGGATTTCTGGCATACAGCCCTGCCAGTCGTGCTTCTCACAGGACTGGCAGCAGGTCTTTTTTACAGCATTGCGGTTGCCGAAATCAGCCCTCCCTCATCCAACCGTGCGCTGGGGATCCGCATCTATATCTGCTGTGCCTGGCTGCTTACCGGAGGAACGGCTTTTTTCTATGCCCTGCATTTTCATAAAAATGACGGGGTGGAAGTCTGGTTTTATGTTTTCATCCTGCTCTTCACCTTCGGATTTCTCCATGCGGTCAGTGAAAAAGACGGATACAGCCCCCGTGTGGCCGCCCGCATTCCCCGATCCCGGATACTGCGGATTCCCGTGTTTTTCTTTTACAGCGGTGCTGCCAATGGGATTGCCTGGATACTGCTGATGAGCGGACTCACCTTTGTGACAGTTCTGTCAATGGGAAAAAAATTCACCGGCATCAGCGCAAAGAATGCAGAACTGTTTGGGGGCATTTTTCTCTATGCCTGCTGTTATGCCCAGACCGGTCTTTTCATCCGGAGGACAATGCTGGCAAAATGGGTGCCATCCAAATACACATGGGTGGTGATCTCTGTCCTGACCGGAGCATGCATTCTGCCCATGTTTATTTCCATCATGGCAGGAAGCAGTTCCCTTGATTTTTCAGGCAATGTCTTTGCATTCATTGCTCAGGGAAAAAAGGACAGGCATCTTTCATTTGCCGGACTGTGGCTGGTGCTTGTCACCATCTGCAATATTCCCTGGTTTGTGAAACAGGTCAGCCGCTTTGTTCCGCATTCTGACACCTGAGACCTGATACTTTTATGGATATATCCACCATTGCAGCCATAGCCACGCCCACCGGAACCGGCGGTATCGGCATCATCCGGATTTCCGGACCGGAGGCCATGTCCATTGCAGGGTCTCTGTTTGTCCGATCATCCGTGCGGAAACACGGGGAAAATCCCGCGGCTTTTGAGTCCCATCGTCTGTATCACGGCTATATCATGGACGCGGAAAAGGATCGGATTGTGGATGAGGTTCTGCTTGTGTTTATGAAAGCCCCCCGCAGTTACACCCGTGAGGATGTGGCGGAAATCCATGCCCATTCCGGCCCTGCTGTGCTGAGAAGCATTCTGGAACTGGTGCTGAAAAAAGGCGCACGGCTGGCAGAACCCGGAGAATTCACCCGCCGGGCCTTTCTCAGCGGCCGCATTGATCTGACCCAGGCCGAGGCGGTCATTGACATGATCAATGCCGGAACCGGCAACGCGATGGAAGCTGCCGCTGCCCAGATGACAGGCCGTCTGAAAGAGCAGATCGCCGCCATCCGGGAGGTGCTGCTGGATATTCTGGTTCAAACCGGCGCAGCCATTGATTTTCCTGAAGATGCTGGCGAAGAAATCCCTGCGGAAAGTATTCTGGAAATCCTCGGGGACAAGGTGATCCTTCCGCTGCAAAAACTTGCGGATCGCTATGATGATGCTCATGTTCTCCGGGAAGGGCTGCAACTCATTATCGTGGGAAAACCCAATGTGGGCAAATCAAGTCTGATGAACAGCCTGCTCAGAAAAGATCGGGTCATCGTAACGCCCATTCCCGGAACCACGCGGGATATGATCGAGGAAAATCTGGTCATCCGGGGCATTCCCGCTGTGCTGATTGACACGGCAGGACTTCACGAAAGCGATGATCCGGTGGAAAGAATCGGAATGGAAAAAAGCAGGGAACGGATCCGGCATGCTGATCTGCTGCTGTTTATGACAGATATGGAGCATCCGCTTTCTCCCGAGGATCATGACATCTTCAGGACAGTCAGCGGAAAACCGCTGATATGGGTCATCAACAAATCGGATCTGGCCTCGGGCAGAGAACCGGAGATACCGGAATCATGGCAGGATATGCCCCGCATCATGATTTCAGCACGGTATGATCAGGGGATTGGAAAACTCAGGGAGCTGATTGCCGAAACTGTGCTGAAATCAGCGTTTGTGTCTGAAAGCGCCATCATTCCAAATCTGCGGCACAGACAGTCCATTGAAAAAAGTCTGGGGGCTGTGACTGCGGCAAAGGAAGGGATGGAAAGCGGAATTCCCTTTGAACTTGTCAGCATGGATATCCGCGAAGCAGCGGATCTGCTCGGCGAGATCATCGGTCTTACGGTTCGCGAGGATGTGCTGGATCAGATTTTCAGCAAGTTCTGCATCGGAAAATAGATTTTTTTCAACAATGCGAAAATACTTCATCCGGAATCCCAAACTGAAAGTTTGGAATACTGAAATTGCTGAAGATTGTTCTGCCTCAGGGCGGGAGGGGAGTTTTAAGTCAGCAGCATTGTCCCTGTGGGAGGGGAACCGCGGGTTCACCCGGTGCTGAAAAATCGGCGTTATTGTATCAAATCAATGGGGAATCGGTATGACGATCTCTCACTGCATGGAACACAGGATAACAGAAGACACAGGAGTGACAATTGCAAATGAAAGACAAACGTACAGCAGATCGCCGGAATCTTTTGCGGTATCTGAAGGTATTTGACCAGAAAAGCGGAGAGTTTGTGGGACATCTGGTGAACATCTCGGCAGGCGGAATGCTGATGGTCAGCGAACATCCGGTGCAGCCGGACAGAAATCTGCAACTGCACATCGAGATGGTGTCAGAAAAAATTCCGGTAAAGGTCCGCTGCGTCTGGTGCCGGGAGGATCCGGACATTGAATCCTACAATATCGGTTTCAATCTCTTTGCCCCGGATCCGGAAACCGATGTGAAACTGAAAATGCTGATGCAGACGCTCAAAGAGAATCAGTAACGAATGTTACGCCCCTTTCAAAAATTGCTGTATCCACCCGTCAGTCCGGCACAAGCCGGAATCCAGCAGTTTCAGCCGGTTCCGGATACCGGCCTGCGCCGGTATGACGATCCTGCGTAATATCAGTCAGTAATTCAGTTTCCGGTGTCAGTTTTTTTTGGTGTTCGGTGTCTGTTTTCCTGAAACCTGAACACTGACACCTGATTATCCCCTTCCCATCACTTCACTGTCTGCAATCTCATATTTTTTGATTTTGTAATGAATGGCCCGGCGGCTGATGCCCAGCAGATCTGCCGCATCCTTGCGGATGCCTCTGGTCTGCTGCAGGGCGCGGACAATCATACTCCGCTCGCTTTCCTCCAAAGACAGGGATTTTTCGTTCCGGCAGTCTCGCAGAGACAGATTCTCGGCATCGGAAAGATGAAAATCATCCGGACGCAGCACACCGTCCCTGCACATGACCGCACTTGCTTCCACTGCATTTTTCAGTTCCCGCACATTTCCGGGCCAGGGATAGTCACACAGCCATTTCAGGGTTTCCTGCGGAACTGTCACTTTTGCCATGCGGTTTTCTTTGCAGAAATTTTCCGCAAAACGGACTGCAAGCGCGGGAATATCCTCTTTTCTTTCCCGAAGCGGCGGAATTTTCAGACTGACCACCCGAAGCCGGTAGTACAAATCCTCCCGGAAGCGTCCGGCACGGATTTCTTCCGGCAGGTTGGCATTGGTTGCGGCCAGCACCCGGCAGTCCACCGGATTTTCCCGGATATCCCCGATTCTGCGGATTTTCCGCTCCTCCAGAAAACGGAGCAGACGCACCTGCATTTCCGGTGAGATGTTTCCTATTTCATCCAGAAACAGGGTTCCTTTGTCTGCGGTCTCAATCAGTCCTTTTTTGTCCCGTACCGCATGGGTAAAGGAGCCTTTCACATGTCCGAACAGCTCACTTTCCAGCAGGGTCGCGGGTGTGGACCCGCAGTCCACCACCACAAAGGGATGAGCCCGGCGGGGACTGAGTTCATGAATATGATGTGCCACTCTTTCCTTGCCCACCCCGCTTTCTCCCAGGATCAGCACATTGACATCACTGGGCGCAACACGGGAAATCATATCATACAGCGCTTTCATTCCCGGGCTCTTTCCCGGATAAAAGGAAGGGGGCGGCCCTGCCGGACTTTCGCCGGTTTCGGCTGAGGGTTTGCGCAGGATTTCCCGGACTTTGCTGATCAGCTCCCGTCCGTCAAAGGGTTTGGTCAGGTATTCGACTGCTCCGGCCTTGACTGCGCGCACCGCATCCGGAATGCTTCCGTAAGCTGTCAGGAAAATGACCGGAAGATCCGGATACAGGGATCGTGCCTCTGACAGAAGATGCAGACCGCTGTGATCCGGCATTTTCATATCTGAAATCATCAGATCCACAGACCGCTGCCTCAGAATTTCCATTGCCTGTCCAGCGCCTGATGCCTTGAGCACGGCAAATCCGGCAGAGGAAAGCCGGGCTTCCAGCACTTCCAGGATGTGCAGATCATCGTCTGCCACCAGAACTGAGCGGGAGGAATCTGCCGGTGGTGCATCCGGCAGGCATGTGTTGTCACTGTGCTTCATGGAGAAACCATGTCCTTTTTCTTTTCCTGTATTTCCTGATGAATCTCTTCCAGAGAATTCAACTGGGTTCTGAGGATTTCCATCTCTTTTTTCATTTTCCGCATCTGTTCTTTGAGATTCAGAATTTCCCTGTCTTTTCTCCGGATATCTTCCTTCATTTTTCTTTCAGCGGCAGTGGGGGAAACAGGAATCTTTGACTCAGATCGCATTTCCGCAGGCCGGATGTTTTCAGACAGATCTTTATCCTCCAAAGAATCACCGGAAAATTCCGGGGCCGTGTCTCCGGACAGATCAGGCATATCCGCTGTTTCCGGACAGCATATTGCAGTTCCCTGAGCCAGTTTTTCCAGAAAAGGGCCAAACATGCGGGGAGATTCTCCGGACAGGGATTTGGGGCATAAAGCACCCTGCCGGTTCCAGACTGTCCAGAGATCCAGCGCCTCCAGAAAAGCCTCTGTGTCTTCTGAAAGCAGCATACGGGTGCAGGCAAGACTGTACAATGCCTCCTGCCGGATCGGACCGGTTCCCGATCCCTGACAGATGATTTCAAACTGCGCAGCCGCGTTTTCATAATCCCCCTGACAGAACAGTTCATACCCGGTTTTCATATGCCGGATGTCTTCATTCGGGGAAAAGGTTTTTACTTCTGTAACAGAACATCCTGCAAAGACAAGGATGCTGAAAATCATGGCAAGCTGTGACATAATATTCTGATGATTCTGCATCATAATAAAAAAATATCCTTTGTCCCGGTTCAGTATCCTGTGTATGATTCCTGCTCCTGGCCTTCGGATGCCGCAGGAAGGGTGAACAGGAAGGCAGTGCCTTTTCCTGCTTTGCTGATGACCCGAATGTTTCCCCGGTGGGCTTCAACAATATGCTTGGCAATACTCAGTCCCAGTCCTGTGCCGTCCGTATGCTCCCGAACCCCTTTGGCACGATAATAGCGGTTGAAGATAAAGGGGATTTCTTCAGCAGCTATGCCAGGGCCGTTGTCAGACACGGAAAACAGCACCTTTGCAGGATCAGCATCCCTGGCCGCGCTGAGAGAGATTTTGCTGCCCGGAGGGGAAAACTTGATGGCATTTCCCAAAAGGTTGGAAAAGACCTGTTCCAGATATTTCCCGTCACCGATTATGGCGGGAATGTCGGAAGGAATCCGAATTTCCAGAGAAATGTTTTTTAATTCCGCTGCGCTTCGAATCTGGTCCATGCTCCGCTGCACCACAGACAAAGGGGAAAGCCGGGACAGATGCAAATCCAGCGATCCGGATTCCAGACAGGAAACCTGCATGACACGGTTGAGCAAATCACAGACCCTCCCGATTTCCGTACCTGCAATTTCAAGAAATTTCCCCTGCCGTTCATTGATGCTGCCCATCAGTCCCTCACGGATGAGATTCACGGATTCCCGTATGGATGTCAGCGGGGTCCGGATTTCATGGCTGAGCATGGAAATGAAATCAGAGCGCAGTCCCTGCTCCTCCCGAAGCCGGAAGGCCATTTCATTGAATGCGGCTGCCAGTTCTCCAAATTCATCTTTTGAACGGATGACGATGGGATCAATGGGCCGGTCATAGGAAATGCCGCGAATCCACAAAATCAGCTCCCGCAGGGGGCGGAGCATGGAATGGGCCAGGAGCAGACTGCCGAACAGTCCGATCATGACGGAAATTCCCAGCCCGGCCAGTCCGCTCCGCACGGTAAAGGATCCCCGGCGGTTGAGTTCCAGATTTGCCAGTTCCATATCCTGTTCGTTGCGGGTTCGGGCTTCGGCAACCAGTCTTCTCCATTTGTCCAGTTCATCCTCCGGAATCCATAACTGATCCGCCGGCAGGCGGGCAAGGGACTGGGGCCGCAGATCAAACCTGCGGTAATTGCGTTCCAGTTCTTTCCACTGCTGAGCAATCTGTTTATCCCAGGATTCGGTTTGCATGATTTCGGAAAGATTTCTCTCAAAGTCTTTGCACGCAAGAAGAAAATAGTCACGGTATTCCTTTTTTTTCAGCAAAGCAAATTTTTTTTCATGTTCCTCCATGCTCAGGAGGTTTTCAAAAATTCTTTTTGCCGCAGAAGAGATTTTGTCATGCCGGTTGACTATGGTTTCGGATATGTTCATCATCTGATGGACATTGATGTACAGAACCAGTACCGTTCCGAAATAGATGAGGACAAAAAGGGAATACCATCCCAGAAATTTTCCTGTAATGCCGCTTCCGAGCTTCATTTTGGGTAACATCCTGACGGTTCTCGCTTCCGGGCTGCGCAATGCTTTGCCAATCTGTTTTTGAGAATGAAACTGCAAAAAAAATCCAAACAAGGCACAAAAATCACAAAAAAATTGCGTAATGGATCAAAGCCGCTGACAGGCATTCAACCCCAAAAAGTCTAAGGGAAGAGGAAGTTCTTAAAATACCGGGTGGTTCAGATGCCGGGTGTCAGGTGTCAGGAAACAGACACTGAAACCTGAACACTGAAACATCAGAACGCAAAACCGGCACATCAGCAATTTCCAAATCCCTAAAGAAACTTTGTTCGTACTGGCACTTTTGATACTGATTAACATCCCAGTGCTCTGTCATTTCTGAATCTGTGATTTCAAAAAACCGGATTTTTCCAAAAAATCCGGTTTTTCTGTATCGCTGAACGCACAAAATCAAAGTTGACAGAGTAATAGGAACGGTCCCCTGTGGCTGTCGACAGACCTGCCCCTGCAGATTTTCTGTCAGCATTAAAAGTCCCCCCGGGAATCAGATTCTCCCGAATTTGAAGTTTTTGGAAACCTTCAGGAGTTTTCAAAACCAGTGTTATACCAGATCATATAATCTGCACAGAGGCCAGGTACTGTCTGACCCCCCGGACAGTCTGGTTGAATATTTTCTTTCCGGACGCGATGGTGTATATATCTTCCTCACTCCCGCAGAGTTTCGCAAAGGTGGGGCCGATGACCAGGGCAGGATCGTTTACATCGGAAAAAGCGTTCAGTGCGCCCACATAGATGTCAACCCGTTGCTTCAGGATACTGAAATAATCTATTTCTTTTCCGGAATGGGAAGCCGTCATTTCCGAAATTCCCCGGCAAAAATGGTGGACAGCGTTCCAGAACATCTGGGCCGTCTTCTCCTTTTCCGGGTGCTGTCCCATGAAAAAGGAAATTCCCCAGCCCACACTCAGAATTTTCAGAAGCTGAATCTCATATTCCATTGTCACCGGACTGACTTCAGCCTCTTTGGGCAGATCCATCAGCACCTGCTTCAAATCGTCCCTTGTGATAGCATAATTGAACAGATATTCGCTGTTTTTTTCTGCTGATGTCTCTTCTTTGACCGAAGATTCCATGTACTTTTCTCCTTTTGCAGTATGCGCAACAACCAATGAATTCATAAAATCGCCATCGCTGTCATTCCGGCTTCCGCAGCAATGACAGAAAGCTGAACCTGTTACAGGATTATCAGAATTTAATTGAGTCTGAATTTCTGCATCCACCGTGCAGTGTCATTCTGAAAAATGATATGGTCGCTGCCGATATGGATAACGGAAACATCTGCAACCATGCCTTTCTGGCGGACAATGCTGCCGTTGATGACAGCCATGCGTTCAGCAGGATCCGCAGACCATACCAATGCCTGAATGGAAAGCCCGGTTTCGCCAGCAGTTTTTTCACCTACAGAGGCATAGTCTTCTGTTTCGGACAGTGCAGACAGTTTCACCGGTTCAGGCGGTGAAGGGTCTTTTGCGGATTCGGACGGTGGAGACACTTTCATCTGTTCAGGCGGTGCAGATGTTTTTGCCGGTTTGGGCGGTCCAAATCCCGACACTTCAGATTTCACCGGATTTTTGGATGCGGGCAGCAGAGACACGGGTTCGCCTTTCACAGGATTTTTCGGTTCGGGAAGCAGGGGAACCGTACTGGCTGCCCGGGGAACCGGTTTCACTGTTTCGGAAACTGCTTTGTCATCGCTTTTTTCAGCACCGGTGCTGACGGGATCGTTTTCCTCCTCCTTTTTCACCTGGCTGGCCGCCATATCCTGAAATTTTGCCATGTTTTCCTGTGTGTCCGCGAGGGAAGGAGAAACCGGAACAGTTCCTGAAACAGGCGTATCTTCCTGTTTTTCAGATGGTTCCGATTTCTTTTCCGCATATGCCGGGAACTTGTGTTCCAAAACCGGTTTGAGAGATTCCGGATCCGCTGGTTTGGCACCTGAATGCATCACAGGCAGGCTTTCTGACTGCGGATAGGTCTGGTTCGCTTCCCCTGCCGGATTCCGGGTTGCAATGAACCGGATCAAACCCGTCAGTATTATTATCCCAAGAGTTATGGCAAAACATGCCCGCAGAATTCCGCCATAAGCGATGTTTTTCCGAATCCTTTTCCGTACAGTCTCCTTTGTGCCGGGGATACCGGACAGAGAATCATTCTGCCCTTCCTGTTCTGCTGTGTCATCTTCGAGTTTCTTCAATGCATTCAATATGGAACTCAATCTCTGATCTCCCTTGTCTGACTTCCGGGTTCAGGAATTCCTTCTGTGATATGCGGAATGTTCAGGCCCGGTATTTCATTGTACAGTATGATTTTGGTGTGGGGACCGACCACACCATCCTTTTGCAGCCCGTATTTCCCCTGGATCATCTTTACCGCATCCAGTGTCAGATCATCAAACACCGCTGTATTTTCCAGCCCCACAAATCCGATATCCTGCAGAATCATTTTCAGCGTGAGCACGGATTCACGGGATGTGTCCCGGGGAAGCGTTCCGGCAATACCGAAATAGTTTTTCCACAATACAAATGCCCTTCCTGTCCAGTACCGACTGAAAACCTCCGGATCGGAAACAATCTGCCGATCTCCCGAAGCCAGACTGATGCCGGTCCTGCTGATCCGGGTAAGGGTGAGATAACAGGTTCCCCGGTTCCGGGGCAGACGGAATTCCAGAATGGCAGGCAGGTTCAGTTTCTGAATCAGTTGCGGTTCATTTTCCACCGGAAGAATGGAAAAAGAATTCTGTCTGGCCCCGTAAGAGAAATAGGCAAAGTCATCTTCGCCGGTTTTCGGTTCCCGTGCCACAGCATAGGGCTGCCACAGACGGACAGCCGTGCGCAGTGCATCCGGCCGGGAGGGAATAGGGCTGTCTTCCGCATTCAGAACACTTTCCAGTTCTTCTGCCAGTCTTTCCGGAGAATTTCTGACAGGTTCAGGGGGAGTTGCAGTATCCGTTTTCTCCCCCCCCGGTTCTGCCGGTTTTCCGGAAACCGTGCCATATGCCGGATCCTTCTGATCCTGATCGTCCGCAGCACTTGCGATCTCCTGTCCGGACACGGATTTCTGCACCGGATCAGGTGGGGAAATCTGCGGCCCGCTTTTCTCCGCAGGCATGTTTCCGGTTTCTGCCGGATCCTTTTCTGTTTCCGGTGCTTTTTCTGGTGAACCATCCGGAATTTTTTCTTTTTCCGGCTGAGGAGGGGGAGAAACCGGATGAATCGGTGTTTCTCTGTTTTTCATGGGTTCCGGCTCGGTCTGACTGCCGTAAAACGGCAGTACCCGGAGAAATGAAAACCAGTCTCTTCTGCCCAAATGCCTGTCAATCTGTTCCGGCAGAAAAAGCACAGCCGGAATCAGCATCAGCGTAATTATGCTCAGGGCAGTCAGTTTTTTTTGGCTCCTGTGCGCAACAGCCCGCCGGATTTCCCCCCGGCCTGCCAGTTCCTGCACAGCGGTTCGGGCAATGCGGCCCGTAATGCTGAGACGGTTCAGACTGAAGGCCGTGAGCATGGCCCGGTCACAGGCAATATTGATCAGCCGGGGTATCCCGCCCGAATAGCGGTAGATGGTTTTAAATGCGCTGCGGGAAAATCTCACACCGGTTTTCTGTGCAGCAATGTGGATGCGGTGCAGAATATAGGCGCGGGTCTCACTGTAATCCAGGGGCGTCAGATGGCAGCTCAGGGTAATGCGCTGGCTCAGTTGGCGCAGTTCAGGGGCATCCAGTTTCTCCCGCAGTTCAGGCTGCCCCACCAGGATGATCTGAATCAGTTTGCTGGTGTCGGTTTCCAGATTGGAAAGCAGACGCAACTGCTCCAGCACATCCCGGCCCAGGTTCTGGGATTCGTCAATGAGCAGAATCACCTGTTTGCCTGCCCGTTTCTTTTCCATGAGAAAGATGTTCAGTGTGTCAATCAGCTCTTTGACACTGTCCGTGGCCGAAGGAATCCCGAACTCATCATTGACCGTTTTCAGCAACTGAATCGCATCCAGCATGGGATTGAAGATATAGGCCGCTTCCACAGATTCGCCCAGATTTCCAAGAAAAACCCGGCAAAGGGTGGTTTTGCCGGTTCCCACCTCTCCGGTGATCTCCACAAAACCGTCTCCCTGGGATACGGCATATCTCAGATGGGCCAGGGCCTCCTCATGACTGCGGCTCAGGAAAAGATAGGCCGGATTGGGCACCAGTTGAAAGGGTCTTTCCCTGAATCCGAAAAATTTTTCGTACATGGATGTTTTTTCCCCTGTCTCTGAACAACTGCTGTTACACAAGCCTTTCAAAAATCAGGGAATCAGTCTCTCTTCCGTGATTTCGGCGTTTTCGGGTATGACAATGCTGTCTGACGTCAGTGAACAGCTCGCAGAGGATGTTTATATGCAATCCGGAACAATATTTCAACAGATACCTGAAAAAAAGCATTTCACGCGCGGAAACATTTATTTCACAATGAATACCCATTCCTTCTTGAAATTTTTTTGAAATCATACCATAATCCGCAGAAAGGGAAAGCACCGGTATCAGCAGTTTCCCGGATGAATCTGACAACTGATTGAAAATAAAAAAATAACGAATTGTAAGATGGTCCGGCAGGAGAACGGTGCGAAGAGCATTCCTCCCCCGGTTTTCTGTCCGGATATTTTCTGAAATGACGCGAGGATGACAAAACAGATGCAGAATATATGCCGTGGAGAGAAAGACAGTTCAGATTCTCAGCATATGCCTGATATTTTTTGCAATATCGGAAGAGTGCTGACTTCATCCCTGAATCCCAAAGAGGTTTTCCTGAGAGTCATGAAAATCATAGGGGACTGTTTTTCACCCCTGAACTGGTCTTTGCTGCTGATGGAGGAAAATACCGGCAGACTGACATTTGAAATTGTGATGGGGGTGGATGCGGACAAACTGAAAAAAGTGCATATTGAAAAAGGAGAGGGGATAGTCGGATGGGTCTGCGAGCATGGAATTCCCACTTTGGTTGAAGATGTGCAGAATGATCCCCGTTTCAGCCCCCGTGTGGATCAGATCCTCGGATTTACCACACAGGCCGTGATTTGTGTTCCTTTGCTCAACGGAAAGAACCGAGTGATTGGCGCAATTGAACTGATCAACAAAATTCTGCCTCCGTCCCTGCAATCCGTGAAAGGGTGCTGCACTGCCGGGATTTGTCCGACATGTGAGACATTTACCGAAACAGACATGAAGATACTGGCCGCCGTCGGCGTATTCACCGGCATTGCCGCGGAAAATGCGTTTCTGCACCAAAAGGTGAAAGAACTGGCCATGACGGATTCCCTGACCGGCATCAGCAACCGTCTCTGTTTTCAGGAAACACTGACCAGGGAAAGTGAAAGAGCCCGGCGTTACGGACATTCTGTCTGCATCCTGATGATTGATGTGGATGATTTCAAGAATGTCAATGACACCTATGGACATCTGACCGGGGACAGGGTTCTTTGCGAGATTGCCCGCATTCTCAGATATTCTGTGCGGGAATCCGATTTTGTTGCCCGGTTTGGCGGAGATGAGTTTGTGGTTCTTATGCCTTATGCAGGTGAATCCGAAGGAATGCTGCTGGCAAAACGGATACAGGAGATGACCCGGGAATGGAATGCACTGGAAAAAATTCCGGGACTGAAAATGAAACTCAGTATCGGCATTCATGCCAGCGATCCGGAAAATGTGGACACTCTTCTTTTGGAGGCTGACCGGGAACTGTACCGGTGCAAAACCTTGCGGAAAAAACTCGGGGAAATCACTTCGGAAGAGCAGATGCGCCGCGGTCTCCGGTATAATCTCCTGTCCGAGAGAAATTGAAGGCAAAGCCGCACTCCTGAGAGAATGATAAGGATGTGTCCGGCAGAACCTTCTCCGAGAGGTTCTGAATGCAAGGGAAAACAGATTTTTTCTTAAAAAATTATATGAAACGAACTGCCAACCGTTTTGAGGCTCGTTGCAAAACAGCACAGGGCTGTTTTGATGACAGAAACTGCATTTTATTCAAGGAGAATCACAACCATGAGCAAAACAATGGAAAATCTGAAAGAAGCTTTTGCCGGAGAATCCCAGGCCAACCGCAAGTATCTGGCTTTTGCCGAAAAAGCGGATAAAGAGGGATATGCGCAGGTGGCAAAACTGTTCCGGGCTGCGGCTGCGGCGGAAACCATTCACGCGCATGCCCATCTCAAAGCCATGAAAGGCATTGAAACCACAGAGGAGAATCTGAAAGCAGCCATCAGCGGAGAAACCCATGAATATGAAAGCATGTATCCGCCCATGATCGAAGCTGCCGTGGCAGAAGGGGACAAAACGGCAGAGAGGTCCTTCCGCTTTGCCAATGCCGTGGAAAAGGTGCACGCGGATCTGTACAGAAAAGCCCTTGAAAAAATGGGGAATCTGGAAGAGACCGATTATTATGTCTGTCCGGTCTGCGGTCATACGGTGGAAGGTGCTCCGGAAGACAAATGCCCGATCTGCGGCGCGGCAGCAAAGGTTTTCTTCAAAGCGGAATAACCGCAAAACGGAAAGAATTGCCCCGCTCCCGCTTTTTTCCGCAGAAAGGGAATGCCAATCTTCGGATATGGCGGGCGCGGTTTTCCAATCCGTCCCCGCCATTTTCTTTAAACGCGTTGACCCACTGTCCCAAAAACATACGGAGCCTTTTTTATGGAAGAACTTTTCCAACTCAGAAAATGTATTGATAATCAGGATTATGCCGGGGCATTGTCCCTGATTGGAAAAAAATGACTGACACCACAAAGATTTGCACACAGGCTTTGCAAATGATTCAGGAGTATCAGACAAATCATGTATTCAGGAACTGATGTCCCGGAAAAGCAGGTACGGAACCTGGACCTGCTCACAGCTCCTTTGGAAGGGAGCAATCTCATTGAGGCCAGCGCGGGTACAGGCAAAACCTACACCATTGCCGGACTTTTTCTCCGCCTGATCCTGGAAAAAACCGGGAATTTTGAAGACCCTCTGAATGTGAATGAAATCCTGGTGGTGACATTCACAGAGGCAGCAACAGAGGAACTCAAAGAACGTATCCGCACGCGGCTCAGGGATGCACTGGCGGTTCTTTCGGGCGGCAGCACGGAAGATGATTTTCTGAGGCAGATCATTGCTTCCCTGCCTGATCCGGACAAAGCCATCCGGAATCTCAAAAATGCCATTCGGGATTTTGACGAATCCGCTATCTTCACCATTCATGCTTTCTGTCTGCGGATGCTGCAGGAACATGCGTTTGAAAGCGGGTCCCTTTTTGATACAGAACTGATGACTGATCAGGAAAGCATAAAACAGGAGATTGTGGAGGATTTCTGGCGCACGCATTTTTACACGGCCTCTCCCCTGTTTGTGAAATTTGCCCTGGAAAGCGAAAAAATCAGCAAAGATTATTTTCTTTCCCTGCTGGGAAACCTGATTTCACGGCCTGATATGCAGGTTATTCCCGCTCCTGAGATGCCCAATCCCGCAGAAGATGAAAAGAATTTTGTGTTCATGTTCACGGAGGTGCAGAATCTGTGGCAGAATTCCCGCGCGGGTGTGGAAAAAATTTTGCTTGAAAACAAAGGACTTAACAGAAAAAAATATCCCCCGAAAAGTATTCCGGCATGGATGGATCAGATGGATGAGTATCTGAAAAGTGAGACGCCCGATCCCCTTTTGTTTAAAAATTTTGACAGATTCACACTCACCAGACTCAAAGATGCAACCAAAGAAAAGAACAGTCCGCCATCCCATGCCTTTTTTGACCGGTGTGAAGAACTTCTTCGTATGCAGAACCGGCTGAAACAGCATCTCCTGTATCTGAAAACCCAACTGTTTGCCTATGCGCGTCAGGAAATGAAACAGAGAGCGGAAAATCGGAACATCCGCTCTTTTGATGACCTTCTCGCGGATCTGCGGGATGCGCTTCGAGGGGAACGCGGGGAGGAACTGGCAGTCAGAATCCGCGGCAAATACAAAGCCGCGCTCATTGATGAGTTTCAGGACACAGATCCGGTTCAGTATGAGATTTTCAAAACCATTTTCCAAAGGGATGATCGGATTCTTTTTCTCATCGGCGATCCCAAGCAGGCCATTTACGGTTTCCGGGGTGCGGATATTTTTGCCTACATGGAGGCAGCCGATGATGTCCAAATCCGTCATACCCTCAGCAGAAACTGGCGTTCAGAACCTGATCTGATCAAAGCGGTCAACACTGTATTTCAGAACAGAAAAAATGCCTTTGTGTATGAGGAGATTCCCTTTCTGCCGGTCAATCCTCCGGACAAAGATCGCAAAATTCTGACTTTCAGCGGCAACTGTGAGCCGCCTTTGCAAATATGGCTGATTCCGGGAAAACAGGAGGCAAAGGGGAAAGACGGACTTGTCAGTCAGGAAGAGGCAGGCGGGATGATTGTCCGGGCAGTGAGTGCGGAAATTTCCCGGCTTATCCGGATGGGACAGGAAGGAACAGCACGCATAGGAAAAGAAAAACTTGGAGCGGGTGACATCGCGGTGCTGGTGCGCAAAAAAAAGGAGGCGGATAAGGTGCAGAATGCTTTGGCAGAACTGGGCATTCCCTCGGTTCTCCACAGCGATGCCGACATATTTGACACGCATGAGGCATTGGAGATCGAACGAATGCTCAATGCCTTGGTCCAGCCCCGCAGCGAAACCCTGATCCGCACTGCTCTGGCAACAGACATGATGGGATGCACCGGCGAGGAACTGGAGCGTCTGAAAGAGGATGAAAGCGCATGGGAACACTGGCTGGTGAAATTCGGCCAATACAGTGAGTTGTGGAATGCACGGGGCTTTATCCGCATGTTCCGGCAGTTCCTTGCAAAGGAGAACGTGCTGGAGCGTCTTATGTCTCTCCCCCGCGGGGAACGCCGCTGCACCAATGTGCTTCATCTTTGTGAACTGCTGCATCAGGCAGATATGAAAAAGAAAACCGGCATGACCGGACTGGTGAAATGGTTATCGGAACAGCGTCTGCAAAAAGATCAGAGACCGGATGAAAACCAACTGCGTCTGGAAAGCGATGAAAATGCTGTGAAACTCGTCACCATGCACAAATGCAAGGGGCTGGAATATCCTGTGGTTTTCTGCCCCTTCACCTGGGGAAAATCCGAACCCCGGAATCTGGAAATGGGACTGGCTCTGTTTCATGAACAGACAGACAAAGGCAAAACCATGATCTGCGATCTGGGTTCAGAAGCATTGGAAACACACAGCCGCATGGAGGGAAAGGAAACTCTCGCGGAAAATCTGCGTCTGCTGTATGTGTCGCTGACCCGTGCCAGAAACCGGTGCTATCTGGTCTGGGGCAGAATCAGTTCTGCGGGAACATCCGCGCCTGCCTGGCTTTTTCACGGCCCGGAAGGGGAAAACCGCGATCTGATGCTGGAAGCGGCAAAACAGAAATTCACTGATCTCTCAGATGCAGATATGATGAAGGCAATGGATGAACTTGCCGAAAAATCGGACAGAACCATCGCTGTTTCGCATCTGCCGATGGAACCCGGAGAGAAATGCTCTTTCCATAGGGACGGGGATGAATCTCTCAATGCCCGGCCTTTTGACGGAAAAATTGCCGACAGTTTCCGGATTTCCAGTTTTTCCTCTCTTATCAGCAAAAAAACGCACACTGCGGAAATCACGGATTATGATGCACAGGCCAGAGAAAATGAGCCTGCATCAGGCCCGGTTTCCCATGAGGAAGATGCAGAACTTCGGAATATTTTTTCATTTCCCAGCGGCCCGGTTCCCGGAACCTGTCTGCACAAAATTTTTGAGGAACTGGATTTCACTCTTGCAGACCCTGCCGAAATCCAAAAACTTGTATCTGAAAAACTTGATCAGTATGGCATAGAACCGGAATGGGCTGAAACCGTGACACAGATGATTGCGCATGTTCTGTCTGTTCCTCTGGAAGCAGGCAGAGCGGATTTCACCCTGTCCCGGATTCCTTTTTCGGAACGGATGAATGAACTGGAATTCTATTTTCCCATGAAAACCCTGTCCCCGGCCATGCTCCAGACTGTGTTTGAAACATGGGGAAGCCCGGATATTCTGGGCAGTTCCGGTGATTTTCCCCGGCAAATCGGGAATCTGAAATTTTCCCGAACCGAGGGATTCATGAAAGGTTTTATTGATCTGGTATTTCGTTTCAAAGATCGCTATTATCTGGCGGACTGGAAATCCAATTATCTGGGGAACAGCATAGGGGATTATCAGCAGGAGCATCTTGGCCGTGTCATGCGTGAAGAATTGTATATTCTGCAATATCATATCTATACGCTGGCCCTGCACCGTTATCTGCGGATGCGCATCCATGACTATGACTATGAAAAGCATTTCGGGGGAGTGTTTTATGTTTTTCTGCGCGGTGTGGACAGAAAAGCAGGCCCGGATTTCGGCATGTTCCGGGACAGGCCGGGATGGAAAATGATCGAGGAACTGGAGAGAGTGATTTGTGGGTGAAAAGGTTTCAGGCATTCAAAGCTGAATTCGAACTCATTTGAAGAAAAATTATAATGCAGTATTCATTTTTTCAGGACTGATAATAAATTGGAAAGGAAGCCCTTGAAGGGGAAAAAACATCAAACCGTCTCAGCAAAGGAAACCGGCAAACAGCTTTTTCTCACAATACAGCCATTCAGCCGCCGAACACTTGAGACCTGAATCCCCGCACAAAGAAAGGAATTGTCATGGCCTTATCGGTTGTGGATTTGTACCGGGATATACTGCCCAAAACAAACTGCAGAGACTGCGGTTTTTCCACCTGTCTGGCTTTTGCCAGCATGGTGGTTTCGGAAAAACATCCGCTGGAAAACTGCCCTCATCTTTCCCCGGAAGTGGTGGAAAAATGCCGGAAGGAACTGGAAGCCCAGTATGCGGAAGGAAAATGGACCAAAAGGGATATGTCCGCAGATGCGCTTTTATGGGCCAAGAGCCGGGCTGCATCCATGAAGATTGAGGATCTGCCGGAGCGCATCGGCGGGACTTTGATCAACGAAGGAGACAGTCATGCGCTGCGGCTTCCCTATTTTACCGGCGCGGTGCTGATTCGTCCGGAAAGCATTGTCAAAGAGGACGGAGAAGAACTCAGCCGATGGGAACAGGTTTTTCTTCTCAATCACATGGCACAGGGCGGCAGCGCCCTGCCTTCGGGAAAATGGAAAACTCTGCAGGAAATTCCCAATACGGTTTCCAAAATCAAATCCATGCGTTCCCATGTGGAGGAGCCTCTGGTAAAACGCTTTGGCGGAAAAAAGGAAGAACTGTCTGCCGCGGCCCTTGCTCTTGGTGGGAAAGACATACATTCAGAACATCCTTCAGCGGATGCGGCCTTTCTATTTACGCCGCTGCCCAGAGTGCCGGTCATGCTGCTGTTCTGGGACAAAGAAGGGGATGATTTTGATGCCAAAGTCAGTTTGCTGTTTGATGAAACCATCACCGGGCATCTGGATATTGAATCCATCCTGTTTCTCAGCGAGCGTCTGCGGCAACTGCTCTGCGGAGAGGAAAAATAGGCGAGTTCAGAAAAACCGGATTTTTCCAAAAAATCCGGTTTTTGAATACCCGGTTTCTCAGCGGGCGTCTGCTCTGCGGAGAGGACAAACAGGCAAATTCAGAAAAAACCGGAGCATGGATCAAATCTGTTTTTCAGCAAAACCGGATTTTTTGGAAAAATCCGGTTTTTTTGAATCATTGTCTTATCTCTTCCGATCCGGAATCTGAAAAAACCGGGCCTGGATCAAATCTGTTTTTGCTTTGACTTTCCTTTGGATTTCCGCAATAATCTGCAAACTGTTCTAACCTGCCATCAGGAAAATACCTTTCTGCCAAAGGGATTCCATTCCCCTCAGGCGCTGTGTCAGGGGCAGACCGGGAAAATTTTCTGACAGTCATATAAGATGAACCCGTAAAAAGTCCAACATACCGTCATTCCGGCGAAAGCCATACTTCGGAACCTACTGAAAATACTGAATTCCGGCTTTCGCCGGAATGACAAAATAAATGAAATTCCGACTTTTTACGGATTCATCATACTAAAGGAGAAAAATGACATATATTGCACAAAGACTGCTTCTGCCGAAACCTGTCCGAGCGATTCTGTGGGACATGGACGGCGTGCTGCTGGATACGCTGGGGCTGGATCAGCGGATCTGCGATGAAATCCTGCACCCGTATTTCGGAACGCACATCCGCCTGGGAAAAGCCTTTATCCGGTCCCTGTTTGCCTATCATCCCGAAGATTTCTGGCGGATGATCCTTGACCATGTGAAAAAGGAATACAGCATTGCGGAACCGGAAAGGCATTTTGATGAAATCCTGAAAAAATACTGCGAAATCCGAAACAACTCGGTTTTTGAAACCAATCCGGGCATAAGGGAAATTCTCACAGATGCACGGAAAAAGGGTCTGAAAATGGCTGTAGTTTCCAACAATCCCACAGCAGATGTGAAACAGGTTCTTGATCTGTCCGGCATTCTGGCATATTTTGATTTGGTTGTCGGAAATGATGTCCGCAGTAACCTGAAAAAGAAACCCGAACCTGACACCTATCTCTTTGCTGCTGAAAGTCTGCATGTCCCAATCCAGGACTGCGCGGTGATCGAAGATTCTGTCATTGGCGCACAGGCAGGCCGTGCTTCCGGAGCCTTTGTCATGGGCGTGGCAACCGGCGGAGCGGATTTTGCGGATTTGGAAAAATCCGGTTTTGCAGATCAGGTATATGCGGCTTTTATGCCCAGTTCGCTGGAGTTGAAATTCGGAAACGTGACAAAAAAGAAAATTGTCACGCCCAATGAATTTGCCAGCCATATGATCGAACATATCGCATGGCGCATGGGATGCGAAATTGATCTGCAGTGGAACAGCAATGATTTCTTTCAGTTGGGAAAATTCATGGGAGAGAGAATCCGTTCCTTTCCTGCCCGAAAGCAAAGCAGTGCTGCTTTGGGCATGATTGATGACGGCAGCGCGGAGATTGTCATTTCTCTGTCTGAAAACAATTCCGGCTTGCAGATGGAAGCCGTGCCAAATCTTGATCTGCAATGGTTTCTCAACTGCAGGTGTGAGCAGATGGATTCCGGAAAACCGCTGCTGGCAATGCTGGAAGGAGTGGCAGAAGGACTCAAAGCCCGAATCCATGTCCGGGTGTGCAGTGCCGAAGATCCGCATCACACATGGGAAGGCATTTTCCGGGGTGTCGGGATTGCCCTGTTTCAGATCTTTGCTCCGCAAATACCGGAAAATGACTATACGGACTGCGCTGCGGAAGAAAAGGGGTCTGAAGGGGAAATCAGCATTCTGTCCCGCTCCTGCAATTCTGCGGAAGTATCCAGAGGAACTGCGGAAAGTTTTGTGAAAGTGAAAGCGGATTTTTCCGCTCACAAAGAAAACCGTTTCCGTTTTGCCGTATCTCCTTCCATAAATGTGGCCGGTCTGCCTGAACTTTTCTCTCTGCTTGCACAGGAAGCCGGATTTTCTTTGAATATTGACTATAACGCAACGGTTCTGAGTTCCAGCCATGTGGTGCTGGAAGATACGGGGCTGGTGCTGGGACGTGCTTTGAAGGAGATTCTGATCCTGCGAATGGAGAAATACGGAATCAACGGGTGCGGTTCCAGTATCCAAAGCCCGGAGGATTCTGAGATACAGAATATCCGGGTCGGACTCAGCGCGGAAGGCCGGAAATTCTGGAAATTTGTTCCTTTCCGCAATTCGTTGGATGAGATCAGAAAATCATTTATCATTGGACAAAATATCGGTGAAGGGGTATATTCCGAAGATTTGGATGATTTTCTTGACGGACTGGCAGGCGGACTCGGATGCAGCATTCTTATTCATATCAAACGTCTGCCTGATCCGGATACGGGATGGAGGGAAATCTTTGCCCATCTGGGAAAGGCATTCAAAGAAGTGTATGGAGCCAATCCCTTCCGCAAAGGGGTTCCGCCAGGAGTCAAAGCCACTCTGGTGTAAAAAGAGATTAGGGATTGGGGGATGGGGAATAGGGGTTAGGGATTGGGGAATCAGTGTTTGGAAATATAATCAGATGCTCTGTTCCCCAGACCCTATCCCCTGATTCCCCTCCCCTGCCCCTTGCAAACATTAGCTATTTTTTTAAGGTTAAAGGTATAATGATCAGAGTAAAACCCTATATTGAGGCCATGTCCCCGTATTCCCCCCCCTGGTCGAATATGGACAGATCCGGGTTTCTGCGCATGGATCTGAACGAAAACACTTTGGATCCGCCGGACCATGTCATCCGTGCCATCAAAGACTGGCTGGATCAGAAGCGCATTCAACTGTATCCGGAATACAGCCGCTTTATGCCAAAACTGGCGCGTTATGCCGGAGTGGAGCAGAATCAGTTGATGCTGAGCAATGGATCTGATCAGGCCATTGAAGTGATTCTGAGGGCATTTCTGGAGCCCGGTGATGAAATGCTCATTGCACAGCCCGGATTTCCCATTTTCGAGCAGGTCACGCGTGCCATCGGAGCCATTGTGCGCGGAGTTCCCTATACCAAAGATCTGCACTTTCCCTGGGATGACTTTATGCAGTCTTTGACGCCGGACATTTCCCTGGTGGTTCTCATCAATCCGGACAATCCCACCGGCAGTTCCATTTCCCTTGCCAAAATCCGGGAAGTGCTGGAAACCGCTTCAGACATTCCGGTAATCGTGGATGAGGCCTATTTTGAATACACCGGTGTCACAGCACTGGAATTTTTGAAAGATTATTCCAATCTTATCATCACCCGAACCTTTTCCAAAGCCTTTGCCATGGCCGGTCTGCGTCTGGGGTATCTGATTGCACATCCGGATATGGTCGCGGAGTTTCACAAAATCCGGGGGCCTTTTGACATCAATTCCTGCGCGATTGCCGCGGCCGAGGCGCAGTTGGACAATCCCGCGCAGTGGCAGGCTTATATCCATGAGATTATGAAGGTTTCAAAACCCTGGCTGGAAAATTTCTTTGCGGAAAACGGAATTTGTTATTATCCCGGAGCCGCGCATTTTATGATAGTGGAGCCAAAAGACAGGGACGGAATGGTGCGTCATCTCAAGGAAAACGGCATTCTGGTCAGGCCCATGGTTGCGCCCCTGATTCGGCACACCTTCCGCATGAATCTGGGAACTTTGGAGCAGACAAAACGCTTTGCAGAGGTGTATAAAGCGTACAGGGGATAAAATATTGTATTATCAAATTTTTTCCTTTGATTTTAACCATAAAAATCACAAAAGAACTGTATCGGTCAGTTAAATTTCTGCATATCAGCAGAAGTAATTTTTGAAAGGCTTGGAAGTACAGGTGCATATTGAACTGCATGTTGTCATTTCGTTTGGGCTGGATATGTGTGCTTATATATTCAGTTTGTTTTCATCAGTCATGGAGGTAATCATGGAAAATCTAAATGCTATTATAGCAAGCGTTTGGTGCGGAGTTGCGTTCCTGCGGAGTCCGGTGAAAAATGCTCCAACCCGAACGAGAGATGGAGCATGCTGCTAAATATGTCACCTGCCAAGAGCGAACGCGGGAGGTTCGACTCCTCCCCTCCGCACTATATTAAATTTTATATAAACCGTAAAAAATATAAGTAGATAAAATAATAACGATTCGCCATTCGTTTGATCCAATCAGATTTGACAACTTTTGAAAAGTTGTCAAATTTTACATAGAACTTTGTTTCTGAAAATCTGTTCTCAGAAAAAAAGGAGGATATTATGCTTACGCTCCAGATCAGTCCCAAAGATGTTTACAATTTGGTCAGTCAATTGGATATGGAAGATAAAATAAATATATTTCAAATTCTTAAACCAATGGTTGTTTCAGATCGCTGGGACAGATTTCTGAAAAGAATTGATGCCCGGCTGGAGAAATATCCAATTGACGAAGAAGAAATTGAAAGGGAAACAGAAAATGCCAGAAAAGAGATTGCCTCTTGTCGTCGCAGATACCAATGTTCTGATAAGTTCCTTAATCGGTAAAAGACTTCGCCCATTTTTAACTGCACTGAAGCAGGGAAAATTCGAACTTCTGTTTTCCGAAGATACTTTTGAAGAAATCCTGCTGGTCATTCAGCGTCCCAAGTTCATGAGATATTTTACGGAAGATGACAGTGATGAATTTACCGATTTGCTGAAGATTCAATCCCATTTTACAGAAACTGCTGTATATATAACGGATTGCAGGGACAGTAAGGATAATATTTTCTTGGAATGTGCAGTTGCGGGAAATGCCGATTATATTGTTTCCGGAGATCCGGATTTGCTGGAATTGAATCCGTACAAAAATATTCCTGTCATTTCACCGGCTGTCTTTTTGAACTTTTTGTAATTAAATGTAAAAACAGCAAAATCATTTGTAGGCATTGCTGACAAAATGATTATATGCAGCTTATTGAAAAAAGGAAAAGGAAAATACATGAAGATCAATATGTATGAACTGGCAAAACTGTCTGCGGAGGAAACAGCCCGGATTTTCCGGAGATCCGAGATTGACATTGAAAATTTTCAGGATGTTGTGCGTCCTGTCATCAAAGATGTGCAGCAAAACGGGGATCAGGCTCTGGTGGAATACTGCCGGAAATTTGACAAAGTGGAACTGTCTGCCGCGAAGCTGAAAGTGACAGAAGCCGAATTCCGGAAAGCAGAAGCAAATCTTGACCCGGGTGTCAAAGAAGTGATTGCGGTGTCTGCCAAAAACATCCGCAAATTCCATGAAGCACAAATGCCCGAAGAAATGTGGTTCACCCAGATTGGCAAAGGCATTATGGCCGGGGAGAAAATCACACCCATCACATCAGTGGGCATTTATGTTCCGCGCGGCAAAGGCTCGTTTCCATCGGTGATGCTCATGCTCTGCATTCCGGCTGTGATTGCGCAGGTTCCCAAAGTGATTGTCTGCACTCCGCCCACTCCGGACGGAGGCGTGGATGATGCATCTCTGTTCACTGCACAACTGTGCGGAGTGAAAGAGGTTTACAAGGTCGGCGGATCACAGGCCATTGCGGCAATGGCATTTGGAACCCAAACCATTCCCAAAGTGAACAAGGTCATCGGCCCCGGGAATGCCTATGTTTCCGCAGCCAAACGCCTGCTTTACGGCAAAATTGATGTGGGAACTCCGGCAGGCCCAAGTGAATCCATTATTCTGTGTGATGAGAACGCTGATCCCCAAATTGCAGCCATTGATCTGCTCATTGAAGCCGAACACGGGCCGGATTCCACTGCGCTGCTGGTGACACATTCCAAAGAACTGGCTGAAAAAGTGGAAAAACTGCTGCCGGATTTGGTGGACAATCTGCCGGAAGAACGGAAGAATTTCTGCCGCACTGTATTTTCCCATTTCGGGGGTATTGTGCTGACACGCGATTTGAAAGACTCTTTGCAGTTTGTCAATGATTTTGCACCCGAACATCTGGAAGTTCTGGTGGAGGAACCCATGTCTGTACTTGCGGAGATCAAAAACGCGGGTGAGATTCTGCTTGGGCCGTATACACCAATCACAACAGGAAATTTTTCTCTGGGAGTGAATGCCATTCTGCCCACAGGCGGATTTGCCAGAACCTTTTCCTGCGTCACGGTCTTTGATTTTCTCAAGCGTTCCTCCATCGGATACATGACAAAAGAGGGATATGACAGCATCAAAGACACAGCCCGGAAATTTGCTGAATACGAAGGCTTTCCCGCACATGCCAATGCCATAAAACTGCGTTCCTTTTAACTCCCGTGTCCCGTAATTTGAAAATTCCCCCTTTTGCAAAAGGGGGAATGTCTCTGCTTTGTTATGAAATCTGAGAAGAATTTCAAAATACTGTACTGCAAATTTTCATGATTCGTGTTTATTCGTGCAGATTCGTGGCTGAAAAATGCTGATGGAGCAGATATTATTTCGGCCACGAATACACACGAATTTTCACAAATTTCGTGGCTGAGAAGTGCATTTTCACACAACTTCTTGAAGAAACCTGATAAAAAGGAGAAAACGTATGCCGATTCAGTTTGCCATTGAAGGAACAGGCGCGGAGGAAGGAGCCAGAACGCTTTTGGAAATTCCCGGAATATCCGGAACATGGGAGCCTTTGCACGGAAATCAGAAAGAGGGAATTCTTGCCACAGTTGCCACCGTTGTGGGAATTATAGGCGGAATTGTCTCTGCTGCGGATAATATTAACAAATGGTATGCAGAACATAAGAAAAACAAATCCGGCAGGGAAATTGCAAAAGTGATTCTCATTGGAAAAGACGGAAAACGTCTTTCTTTGGACGGCGCAACAAGTGAGCAGATCAGAAAGGTTTTGGAAACGCTTTAAAACATGATCGGAGGTAAAACCATGACACAGCTTATCATTGAGCCTTCCACTGCGGAGAATACCAGAAGACTGGTCTTGTTTGCATTGGAAAACGGGCGCAGAATCATACATTTCGGCATTGACAAAACCATGCGTCAATTGCGCATATTTGAAGACAAGTTCAAAATGGACAGTGACGTTTTTTACAGAAAATTCAATGCCGGAGATATGGGAGATGATTTTGAATACATAAAGTGGGCTGGGGAGTATGAAACTTTGGAGAGATTACAGGAAAAAATCAGCACTTATATCTGAAATTCCCTGCTTTGAACAGGAGAAACCATAATGCACAGCACACGCACCCTTCACATCCGGGTTGAGGAAACAGACAGCAACCGGGCAAATCTTCGCTATTATTTTGAAAATCCCAATGATTACCGGGAGCGCACCCTTGATTTGTCTGAAATTGCCGCTCTGGTTCAGAATGCGGAAAACGGTTATTACACGATCCTGCCCGAAGATTTTTCCCAAACCGGACAGAAACTGTATCACTGGCTCGACAGCGCAGACCGGTTTCTGGATCAGGCAATTCAGCAGGCACGGGGAACAGCGGAAATTCTGGTTTTGGCTTTTGAAACCAAAGGAAGGCTTTCCCATCTGCCCTGGGAAATCCTGCATGACGGAACCGGCTTTTTTGTTCAGCGCAGAAATCCCATGATTGTGCCGGTAAGATGGTTTTCCCAAAACAGCGGGGATGACAAACCCGCGAACCGTACTTTGCATGCCCTGTTCATGGCAACATCACCCGACAATGTTTCTCTTTTGGATTTTGAAAAAGAGGAAGCCCTGATTCTGAATGCCACCCAAAAACAGCCCATGACCCTGATTGTGGAAGAAAGCAGGGAAATCGGGGAACTGCGCAATCTGATCAGTTCCTATCCGTCTGACTGGTTTGATGTGTTTCATCTTACCGGACACGGCACTCTGACCGATTCCGGCGCGTCTTTTGTCACGGAAAATGAAATCGGTGAAGCGGTTCTCTGCTCTGCAAAAGATCTTTCCGATGCGCTGCTCCGCATGCCCCGCCTGATTTTCCTGTCCGGGTGCCGCACTGCCGAATCTGCCAAAGCAGGCGCTATCCTGTCTCTGGCAGAGGAACTGATTCACCACGGTGCAAAAGCCGTGCTGGGCTGGGGCAGACCGGTTTCAGACACTGATGCAAGCATTGCCGCAGCAGAGCTTTACAGAGCCTTATCCTGCGGATGTGAACTTCCCAAAGCACTGGCACTGACCCGGCAGTGCCTGCTGGAAAACAATGCCAGAGACTGGCATCTGCTGCGCCTTGCCATTGCCGGAGAAATGCCGGGCGCACTGGTCACGCCCCTGAACACTCCCAAACGGGAAAAAGCAAAACCCCTGTCCTTTGCCTCCCGGTTTCTGGATGCGCACCGCAACATCAAAGTTGCTCCCCGTGAGGAATTTGTGGGCAGATGCCGGTTTCTGCAAAGATGCCTCAAATCCCTGCGCTATGACAGGGACAAAACCGGGGTTCTGCTGTTTGGCATGGGCGGCATTGGCAAAAGCACCCTTGCAGCGCGGCTGTGCGACCGCATGACCGGGTATCAGCCTCTGGTATGGGTTGGAAAAGTGGATGAATTTTCCCTTGTCAACCGCATGTGTGATGATTTGGATTTGGAAAAAGTTCAGCGGGATGCGCTCAGAAATCCGGTGGAGGAACTCAGATACCGCTTACGCACCGTGTTTGAAAACCATGACAGACCGATGCTGCTTGTGCTGGATGATTTTGAGGCAAATCTGGAAATGAGAAACCGGGAGCATGTTCCTTCGGTTGAAGCAAAAACCGTTTTGCAGGCACTGTGCTTTGCCATCCGCAAATCCGAATCCGCACACCGGCTGATTCTCACCTGCCGGTATCAGTTTGACACGCAGGAATCCCCATATTTTCACATGGAGCAGGTGACTGCTCTGGACAGGGCGGATGTGCGCAAAAAGGTGGATCGCCTTGAAAAAACAAAGAACAGCGACGCAGAGGAAATCAGGAACCTGAAACAAAAGGCAGTGACTGTGGCAGACGGCAATCCCCGGCTTTTGGAATGGCTGTTTGCGGTTTTGGGGGAAAAAGGACTGGAGTATGAAAAGATTCTGTCCAAAATGGCGGAAAAGGAAACCGAATTCCGGGAAAACATTCTGGCAGAGGAACTGCTGAAACAGCAGGCTCAGGCTCCGGAACTGAAAAAAATGCTTGCGCTGGCTTCGGTGTATGAACTGCCTGTGCCAAAACACGCGGTTGGGGCAGTGTGTCAGGAAATTGAAGATTGGGAAAAACATCTGGAACGGGCAGTGGCTTTGGGACTTGCGGAAAAAACGGTTTTGCCGGAAGAGGAAAACCTGTTCCGGGTGTCACGGATTCTGGTGCCGGTGCTGAAAGCGGATTTGCCGGAAGATGTGGAAGAATGGAGCGGGGTTGCGGCACAAATTCTTTATAAAATTTGGTATTCAGACACATCAACTGAAGAGCAGGATTTTGAAATTCATCGGCTGGCATTGGCAGGCAAAGAAAAAGAGATTGCGGTAAAACTGACCGTTGTTTTGTCAAATCAATGGTATAACCGCAGCCGGTTTCGGGAATTGGTCATTCTGTGCAATAACACCCTGAATGCCATCGGAAATGATTACCGGATACTGCATAATCTGGCAAAAGCGCAGGAAGATATTGGTGAGGTGGAAAATGCCCTGAAAAATTACCAAAACGCATTGCAGGATTGCCCGGATGAAGATGAAGGAAATAAAGCGGCAATTGTCCATAACATGGCAGGAATATATATGAATCAGGGCAAGCCGGAACAAGCATTACAAATGTTTCAGCAGTCCTTGGAACTGAAAGAACGTATCGGAGATGTTCAGGGCAGGGCGGCTACGCTGGGGAATATAGCACAAATATACTCTGCTCAGGGAAAAATGGATGAAGCACTTGGATTATTTAAACAGGTTTTGGAACTTACAGATGTAAATAGCCCTCAATACCATGCAACTACTTTACATGAAATAGCAAGAATTTACCAAAAACAGGGCCGGACAGAAGAAGCCTTGCAGTTGTTTCAGCAGTCCTTAGGGACTCGGAACTTCCCAATATATCGTTTTTGATTAAAGATTAACTTTATCCATAAAGGACAGCTTTTTTATAAACGGTATATCAGCATTTTCCATGTCCCTTAGAACTCGATGAACGTATCGGATATGTTCAGGGCAGGGCTTTTACGCTTGGGATGATGGGTCAGATTGTGGCAATGAACGGTGATACGGAAACCGCTTTGGCATATCTGAAAGAATCCATTGGAATTTTGGAAAGAATCGGCTCACCCGAAGCAGAAAAGGTGAAGGGAATTATGGTTGATGTTATGCTTATGGGTCTGATGAATTCTTTGGGAGAAGACGGAATAAAAAAATTATCCGAAGCTGTAAATTCTTTGGGAGAAGATGAAATCAAAGCACTGCTTGAAAAGGCGGGATTGTCTGAACCATGATTCACATGATTAAAGGATTGACAGGATTGAAAAGGGGGGTTGTCTGAACAGGATTATACAGGATTATGCAGGACAGACAGGATGAAGTGACTGCATTTGCATACTGCACATTC
>CAZDIU010000016.1:0-36602 GCA_964505535.1 uncultured Desulfobacterales bacterium
ACCGGGCCCCATGAGCAGCAGACATGCACAGATTCCTGAAAAAAAAATCAGCAGATTTTTTGTCTGCCGGGAGATGTTTTTGCGGGAATCTGTTCCATACAGTCCCCTGCCCGCGCATACCCGGATCAGAGACCATCTGATTCCGGAACGGTTCTGTATAATCATCATCAGAAGACTTTGATGGCATAAGTTTATGATTTTTCTTGGATATCCCTTTGTCACCCGGTATATTTCCCATAAGGCCGGACAGGTGAACAGCGCCTGCGCCCCTTCTTCTGCACCGGCCTGTTTCAGCCGGAAGCGGATCATCTCTTTCATATCCCTGAAATTCAGGGGGGCCAGAACCTCATACAGACTGATCCGGTCTGCGAAATTGGCATGGACCGCAAGGGTTTCCCTGAATTCCTTCTGCGCAAAAATCACGATCTGCAGGAGTTTGTGCTCATTGGTTTCATAATTGAGAAATTCTCTGAGAATTTCCATAAAAAAATCCGGAATTTTCTGGCCCTCATCAATGAGCAGCACCACGATTTTGTTTTCCTCAATCCCTTTGCGGAAAAGAAACTGTTTGATGGCTTCCCTGGTATGACGGTCTGCACTGTCTCCAGAGGATTCGGAGCATTGAATGTTACCGAAGAGTTCCGCCACCGCTGCCAGGGATTCTGAAGGGCTTCTGAAAAAGGGATCAAGAATCAGATGGATTTCCATATTCCTGTCCCCGGCCAGTCTGCGGACAAGCTGTCTGCACAGGGTTGTTTTTCCGGTTCCCACATCCCCGATGACCACGTTCAGTCCTCTTCTGAGACGCAGAGAAATCTCCAGTTTCTGCAGACATCCGATATGCTGGCGGGACTGAAAAAAAAGCTCCGGATCCGGGGAATTGGAAAAAGGTTCTTTTTTCAGATTCAGCATATTGAAATATTTCATTTTTTCCCTGTGTCCCGATCATTGCCGCGGCTGTTTCATTTCACAATCCTGGGCGTGATGAAAATCAGTATTTCTTCCCTGCTGCTGCTGCGGTATTCCTTTTTGAACAGATTGCCAAGCAGAGGAATATCCCTCAAAACAGGAATTCCGGACTGGCCTTTGTTTTCAGTCTCTTTTCTCAACCCTCCAATAACCATGGTCTGACCGTCCCGCAGAATCACAGTGGTCTGGGCCTTTTTGGTGATAACCGTGGGGTTGCCTTCGACCGGATTGCTGAAATCCAGTTCATCTTTGGAGGTGATGATCTTCATTTTCAGGAGATTGTCTTCAATCACATGCGGTGTCACCTCCAGACTGAGTGCAGCCTTTTTGAATTCGATGTTTACCTCATTGTCCTCCACGGTCTGATAAGGCACTTCCCGGCCGCTCTCAATCACTGCGGTGTGATTGTCAAGTGTGGAAATCGAAGGATTGGAGAGAATGCGGATTTTTCCTTCTTCCTCAAGTGCCGAAAGCTGAATGCCCAGCAGATATTTTCCCGCATCCTCCACAGACAGGCCGAGAAGCAGCCCGGAATTTCCGGCCAGAGTGGAGGGCAGTCTCTGGATCAGCAATGACCTGCCGGCCGTGTCTGATGTGCTGTTGCTGGCTGTGCTGCTGCCTGATGCGGTGCTTTGCCATCCGCCTGCTGCATAATCAATGCCCGGGGTAACCCATAATTTTTTGCTGCCCCCGATACTGCCGGAATAGTATCCGCCCCATTCAATGCCGAGTTCCATGGCCGTATCTGAATTGGCTTCAATAATCTGGGCTTCGATCCGTATCTGACGCGTGGGCCGATCCAGTTTTTCCGCCAGCCCCCGTATCACCTCAATCTCTTTTTCCCTGGCCTGAACGATGATGGAATTGCTGTTTCTGTCCACCATGACACTTCCGCGTCTGACATTTGGTCCTTCCTCAAGAAATTTTTCAAAAATGTCTTTCAGATTATTGGCATCCGCGTAGTCAATCCTGATGACTGCGGTTGTGAAGGGGGCAACCGTCTCAATGCCCCGCTTCTGTGCCTCCCGCTTCTGCTGGAGTTCCAGTTCTCTGACATCATGCCCGATATCCTCCACCGTCATGACCCGGACAATATCCCCTTCCCATTCATACATCAGGCCGTGTGTGCGCAAAAGTCCGGTAAACACCTGATCCCAGGGTTTGTTCTGTATGTCAATGGTGGCTTTTCCCTTCACATTCTCACTGATCATGATGCTGATACCGGCAGCCCGGGCCAGCACCCGCAGCAGCAGCATCAGATCCTCATTCTGCACCCGAAAATTGATCTTTCCCGATGGCAGAACTTTTCCGGGTTTCTGGGGTACAATGTTCTCTTCCTGCGGAGAAATCTTTTCCTCTTTTTTTTCATCTGCCATTCCAGTCCCGGGCATATGCCCCCGCGCGGGAGTGCTACGCGCAGATTCAGGCTTTTCCGCCTCCGTATCCGGCATTTCAGGCCCTGGACTCTGCTCCCCGTCCGGAACCGGGTTCCCGATGGTCTGCCTTTCCCTCTGCGCATTCTCCGACATCTGTACAGCGCTCTGCGCGGGACTGTCCGCGATTTCTGAGGAATCGCTGTCCGGTTTGGTGAATATTGCCGGAACCGGATGTTCCTCCCCGGGTTTGGGCGGATCTGTGGCACATCCGCAAAACAGAATCAAAAGCAGCAGGCAGAATGCCTGCCGGCAGTTCACCGCATCCGGGGATGTTTCTGCCTGAATGTTTTCAGTTTTTCTGTTTAATCTCATAAAGACCCGCCATTTCATCCGTGGCAATGGGTATGGGAGGAAGTTCCCTTTTTGGACTCCGGACAGTAATTTCCTTCGGGGAAATCCGGACCAGTTCATACCCGCTTCCCGGCAGAAAGTCTCCTGTCATATATTCCGTTCCGTTTATAATGGCGATCATCCGGTTTCCCATCTCCAGATATCCGGTATATACCGGGAGTTTTATTTTATGAAGTTCTTCTTTGAGAAGATCCTCCGTCTTTGGCAGGGGAACGGAAATAAAGACGTCTTCCCATTTTTTTTCTGTTTTTTCAATAAGATATTTTTCAAACGGTGTCAGACTGGTCTGAACCAGTTCCTGACTGATCCGGCTGACACACTGCAAGACATCTTCGGTCTCTTCAGTGTTTTTGGGCTGCACCGGCAATTCTGCATAAAAAATGTATTCATATATTCCGTACAGCATGACCGCAGCAGCCAGGATGACAATGATTTTCTCCCGATTTGAATTGAACATTTCTCTCCTTTTATATCTGGGACCGAAACAGGCGCAGGGTCAGGACAATTTTCTTTCCTGAACCGCTTCCGGATATTTTTGTATCAGGGAGATCCCCGGAAGGGGAAATCTGAATCTGATCAATTCCCGCCATACATGACATTTTGCCAAAATCAATCAGAACATCCCGCAGCTTGCGAAAATCACCTGCAATCGAACAGGTCAGCAGAATCCGGTCAGGGGTATGGTTTATATCCGAACCGCTTCTGTCAAAGGAGAAGCCATGTTCTTTGCATATTTTTTCAATATCATCCTGCAGTTCAGATGCAATGCACTTTTCATTTCCAATGCTGACTGTAAAATTGAAGTAATTGATTTTGTCAAGTTTTTCAATCTCAGCCCTGTATATTTCATACTGTTCGTACAGTATCTCCTGCTCATTGATTTTTTTCCTCAGCGATTCAATATCAGATTCAGTCTGTCTGATTTTTCTGAAATCCGGATAAAGAATGAACACAACAAAACCGACCAGAATTCCTGCATATAACGCATAATAAATCAGATTTTTTTTTGTTTTGTCCGGAACTGTTTTCTGACTCAGTCTCATTTCTGCTTTATTCCCATTTGGATCACAAAAAACAGGACAAATCTGCCGCCATGCATCTGTTCCTTTTTTTCCCGAAGAACCGGTTCGCTGAAAACCGGTATGTCATTCAGGCTGGCCTGATAGTCAAAAAGGAGTGCTTCCCGTTTCACAGCATCCCCGGCAGTGATGATTCCCTGCATGATGATTCTGCGGCTGCTGTGATCATTTTCATCCCGGGATTCTGTTTTTCCCTCTTTTGTTTCCCCTGCAATGAACTTCAAATCCGCGAGACGGATCTGGGGATGCTTTGTGGCCTCACAGATTGCGCTGATAACCGCAATGTCTGTGTAACGGCTGCTGAAATTCCGGGCACGTTCCCTTCTTTTGATAATCCTGTCTGCCAGTTCCTCAATGGTGGTGCGGTCAAAAACCATATTTTTATGACTGTGGATTCTGGTTTCATACTCCCGGCGCAGGGTCTCAAGTTTCCTGTCCTTCTGCCGGAGGACACGCTCCTGCGCAAAAAAGATGCCAATGCACACAATGGCAATGAGCACAAAAGCTGTGCTGACAAAGCGGTCTGCACGGATGGAATTAAGATATCTCTGTCTGTCCTTATGGGTGAACAGAAAATTCGGGGTAAAAAAATCTCTCGAAAGAGCCATGCCCACAGCAGGGACATAGCTGCCTCTTTCTGCCGCTGAGTCAGGAATCTGCATATCCCTGTCAACAAAATCGCAGGAAAAGGGATCCATATCCCTTGTTTCCACACGCTGATCCAGACATGTTCCGATATAATCAATCACACGTCTGCAACCGCTGATTTCACCGGATATGAAAATTTTTCCCACCCCTTTTCTTTCGATATCCATCTGATAGGATTCAATGGTTCTTTCCACCTGCCAGACCAGCCGGTCAATGGCCGGAAACAGCATTCTGAAGATATCCTCCGCGGTGACATTCAGGTCATTTTCCCCAAGGAGAATTTCCAGTTCCGTGGAACTGCGGATCAGAGCGGAAAAAATTTTCCGGATCAGATCATCACTGATGAGGGGGGGCACCTCCACGGATGACCCACCCGGCTGGGCACTTTCCGGATCAGGCGGAAACAGATGCTCATTCACATGGAGCCGGAGTTCTTCGAGCATGCTGCTCATACATGCCCGGATTCTGCGCGACAAGGCAAGATTCCCGTCCGGGAAAAAAATATCAATGCGCGACCAGTTCATCCCCACATAAAGACAGCAGATATTCTGCCCTTCTGCCCTGATATACTGGGACCTGATAAGATTCCGTATGGCAAACGGATAGATGGAAATTCCTGTCAGGGGGAAACCGATTTCCGAGAAAAAGTCTCTGATCTGTTCGATTTCACGGCGCGGGGCCATATAGGCCATGACCGCTTTCCGGTTCAGCCCGTTTATGCTGTGTTCTCCGATATATTCAAAATCAAAAAGATATTCATCTTCATTGACGGATTTTGTTTTTCTGTATTCCCAGTAAACCGCATTGGGAAGTTCTTTTTCAGAAACCATGGGAACGGTAAGAAAACGTGTTTCCACATTCTCCAGCGACATGACTGCCCAGATATCCATCCGGCTGACTGAATGGCAGAAAGTTTTCATGACAGATTTCAGAAAACCGGGCTGGGGTTTTCCCCGTGACAAATTCTTTTCAGCAGGAATACTCATGTAGGCTGTCAGTTTCCGCTTCTGGCCTCCTGTGGTTCTGAATCTGACCAGCTTCAGATAACCGTTTCCGAAATCAATGCCAACAGTGTTTTTTTCCCGAAAGGAAATCACTTTCTGATAAAAGGACTTAGGGGACACAGGCAGAACTGCGCCGATTGCGCCATGCAGAAAATCTGCTGCATCCGGATCAGAAACATACGGAAACACTGTTTCGGAACCAGTTCCGGGAACAGACGGAGCCGCGCGGAGAAACCGTGTTTCATCTTCCGGTTCTGCGCTGTTTTCCCGTATCAGGTCGAGAAGTTTTTCCGTTGAGGAAATATCGTCACGTCTGACCAAACAGTTCCCTCCCATTCTCTGTCTCAGTGAATCATATGCCAGATATTCAGGGACAATTTAATTTATATAAACCAGTTCGTCAAGAAATAACATCATTTCTTCGCGTGACAGCATCGGGAACAGCGATAATTGTCTTTCAGATTTCATTAATTGTCTTTCAGATTTCATATTGCTTCCCTGCAACCATTCCCAATTGGCATCATATCATTTTCTGAGAGTTTTTTGAAGCAATACATTTCCTTCAGCACATGAATCATCCCATCCTCCTTTTCAATGCAAAATGATAATCCGCAGGGGAGAATGAACATTAATCCCGCGGATTAATCAATGGAGAGATGGGGCATTTGGCCGCAGATTTTCCCTGCTTCAGGAACCTGATCGACAACATATTCAAACCCGGAATATTTTTCTCCAAGATGATTTGACACTTTGGGATTCATATCATATATAGCTTTTACGAAAATATTTGTCTGAAAAACCCGGGCGCTCTGAAGTCCCGGAGTTTGCCCGGAGTTTGAAAGATGCGTGACTGTTTATGCAAGGAGATGGAGTATGACAGAAAAACTCTTTACAAGAGATACCTGGAGGCCCAAAAGTTTTGACGAGGAAACCAGTTCTGTCCGGGTCGTGGCTGTCACGGAAAATCCGGTCAGGGTATGGGACTGGAACAGCAAACAGTATATTGATGAAGTGCTGCTGGTGGACGGTTTTTCACTGCCGCCCAGCGGGAAGATTCCCCTGCTGGACGCACACAACCGATCCAGTGTTTCCAGTGTGCTGGGAAGTGCCAGAAGATTCCATCCCAGCGGAAACACCCTGGAATGCGATGTGTTTTTTTCCGGAACAGATGTGGGCAGAAATGCTGCACAGAATGTGAGGGAAGGGCATCTGACGGATTTTTCCGTGGGCTATTTTCCGGTCGAATCCTATTATATTAAGGAAGGAGAGTCCAAAGACATTAACGGCAGGTTTTTCCGGGGCCCGGTAAAAGTGACAGCCAGATGGAATCTGAGGGAACTTTCCTTAACACCCATCGGAGCGGATCAGTATGCAACAGCACGTTCGGAAAACGGGCTTATCTCCTCGCCTGAAGGGCCGGTTCCCCCACCGTCTCAGATAACAGCACCGCCTGCGCAGGACTCTCAGGCTCCTGTGGCACAGACTCCGGAACAATCCATGCCTTCTGTGCAGGAGAATCTGTCCCGGACAGAAATTCAGCCTCGGCCGCCGGTTCAGATGCAGGCAGATCCGTCTCAGGAACGTTCCCAGTCCTCTGTCCAGAATCCGCTTCAGACGGCATCACCTCCTGCTGAAGCTCCTCTGCCCGGGACTGCTGCGCGGGCTGTGCCTCAACAGGACAAAGAAAAACCGCAGGCAGGGCAGCGGATGGATCAGGAACCGTCTGAGCGGCAGTTGCCGCCCAAACCAATCCTTCTTTCTCCAAAAAACCGGCAGGTGGAAAGAGATTTTGTGGATATGATTTTTTACGCCTTTCTGGCCATAGCGGTTCTTTTCATTCTCAAAGGCATGTTTTTATAAGTGCATCTTGCAAAAATGGAAGGATGGAGAACTGTACAGAAGAACGGGATATCCGGGAGGGGCACCCCGCTTCCGGACATCAGGCCCTGTGTGCCGGAATTCGATGTGCATGAGATCCAAAAGACGGGGTGGTTTGCGGATGTTTCAGAAAAACTTGAAAACGCAAAGGACGACGGCAGATTTTCCGGCTGAGGTTCAGGTTTTGCCTTTCACCTTTTTCAGCTTTTCTTCAATCCGGGCAAAAAGATTGCGCTGGTCTTCCTCTTTTCTGGCCTGAAAAGCTTCAATTTTTTCTTTAAAGTTTTTCTGCGTGCTCTGAAACTTTTCAATTTCCTCCCGGATAGTGGTTCCAGGTTCATGCCTGGGAATTTCTTCGATTTTCAGATAATCCCGGATAAACAGGCGGGTTCCGTAGGGACCTTTGACCATCTCGATAATCTCCTGCTCATCAAGCCTTTTGCACAGGAGATGCCCCAGTTCCAGCGACATGGACAGGGTTTCACAGATGGCATCCACTGAAGGTGGTTCACTGTGTCCGTGCTCGTATATCCGTATGGCTGCCACAACAAGGTGGCTTTGGGTATAAAAATCGTTTGCCTTCATTTTTTTAACCTCGGTTTGACAAAGTTCCAAAGCAGCGGATGGCCAGACTTTCAAATTTTTTTCAAAGTGATGGGGCCCATAACACTGCCGCCCTGACCGCTTATGCCATGAAAAAAATTTTCAAAAGTCTGACGCCGAATGTCCGGATATTGATCCGCATCTTGACATCACCAGACAGGGAGAGTAACATTTCTTTTTTTTTAAATCAAGTTTATGATCTGTTTTATGCTGTCCTTTACGGGCCTTTTCAGGGATAATCACAATATTTTGTTTTAAATCAGCAAATTATAAAAAAGGAGATAAAAATGACTGAAATCATTGATGTAAAGGCAAGGGAAGTGCTGGATTCACGGGGAAATCCCACTGTGGAAGTGGAACTGGAACTGGCCTGCGGTGCCATGGGACGGGCCATAGTTCCTTCCGGAGCTTCCACAGGACAGCGGGAGGCTTTGGAACTTCGGGATACGGAAGACAGCCGTTATGGAGGAAAAGGGGTAATCCAGGCCGTAAAAAATGTGATCAATGTGATCGCCCCCTCCATTCAGGGGATGAACGCTGCAGATCAGTTCGCGCTGGATTTGCACCTCATCGAACTGGATGGAACTGAAAACAAATCCAAACTCGGGGCCAATGCCATACTGGGGGTTTCCATGGCTGCTGCCCGGGCTGCGGCTCAGGCATACAGCATGCCCCTGTACAAATATCTGGGCGGAATCAATGCCCGGTATCTGCCCATCCCCATGATGAATGTGATCAATGGCGGGGCTCATGCTGCCAACAATCTGGACATACAGGAATTCATGATTATTCCCTTTGGCGCTGAATCCTTTGCCCAGGCTGTGCGCATGGGAGCGGAAACCTTTCACGCTTTGAAAAAAATCCTCAAAGGCAAAGGACTGAACACGGCTGTGGGCGATGAAGGGGGCTTTGCTCCTGATTTGGAATCCAACGAGGCTGCGATTCAACTGATTATGAAAGCCATTGAGACAGCAGGCTATGTTCCGGGACAGGACATCGGTCTGGGTCTGGACGCGGCTGCGAGCGAATTCCGCAAAGACGGCAGCTATGTGCTGGGTTCGGAAAACCGGATTCTCACAGCTTCGGAAATGATTGATTATTACGGTGAACTGGTTGCCAAATATCCCATTCTCTCCATTGAGGACGGCCTGGCCGAGGATGACTGGGACGGTTGGGATGAAATGACAGAAAAACTGGGGATTGGCGTCCAACTGGTGGGGGATGACATTTTTGTGACCAATCCCCAGATCTTTGCCGAAGGCATTGAAAACGGCATTGCCAATTCCATTCTGATCAAACTCAACCAGATTGGAACCGTGTCAGAAACCCTGGAAACCATCAGCATGGCCAAGGAAGCCGGATACACAACCGTCATTTCCCACCGTTCCGGCGAAACCGAGGACACCTTTATCGCTGATCTGGCTGTGGGCATGAACGCGGGTCAGATCAAAACCGGGTCCCTTTCCCGCACGGATCGGATCGCCAAGTACAATCAGCTCATCCGCATTGAAGAGGAACTGGGAAATTCAGCCATGTTTTCCGACAGTGTTTTTGTGTTTGATGAAGGGGAAGATACAGAGGAATAAAAGGGAACTGTCTGCATACCGCACAAGTGAAAATATGAACAGCGGAGATTATGCCCTTATACGTAATGAACCAAAGGCTTTCGGGTATTCAAAAAACCGGATTTTTCTGAAAAATCCGGTTTTTCGGAAAAGACCGTACCTGAAAACTCATGCTGACCTGCCAGAGCCGGTGTCCGGAACCTGCCTGACTTCCGGATTCCGTGCCTGTCAGAAATGGCACCAGCCTGTCCGGTTTTTGGAAGGGCTGCCTTACTATCAGTGAACAACCGGAATCCGGGCCTTTCTCAGAATCCGGATTCTGTTTTGCAACGGGGAAATCAATGGCTTCCAATTCAAAATATATTTTTGTCACCGGCGGTGTGCTGTCCTCTTTGGGGAAAGGGCTGGCTTCGGCCTCCATCGGTGCGCTTCTGGAAACCCGGGGACTCAGCGTGACCATACAGAAACTGGATCCCTACATCAATGTGGATCCCGGCACCATGAACCCTTTTCAGCACGGAGAGGTTTTTGTCACGGATGACGGAGCGGAAACCGATCTGGATCTGGGACACTACGAGCGGTTCACCAAGGCTGTCATGAGCCGGAAAAACAATTTCACCAGCGGCAGAATCTATCATTCGGTCATCACCAAAGAGCGGCGGGGAGACTATCTGGGGGGAACCGTGCAGGTCATTCCCCATATCACAGACGAGATCAAAAACAGCATCCGGCTGGTGTCCAACGGCGCGGACATTGTGATTGTGGAAATCGGCGGAACCATCGGCGATATTGAAAGCCTTCCCTTTCTGGAGGCCATTCGTCAGTTCCGGGCTGATGCAGGCAAGGAAAATGTGCTGTACATCCATCTCACGCTGGTTCCCTATATCGCGACTGCCGGGGAAGTGAAAACCAAACCCACCCAGCACAGTGTCAAAGAACTCCGGAGCATCGGCATTCAGCCCGACATTCTGCTGTGCAGAACCGTGATTCCCCTTTCCAATGAGATCAAATCCAAGATTGCCCTGTACTGTGATGTGGACAAGAATTCGGTCATTACCGCCAAAGATGTCGACTGCATCTATGAGGTTCCTCTGGGGTTTCACAAAGAGGGACTGGATGACCGGATTGTGGAAAAACTGCATATCTGGACCCGTGCCCCCCGGCTGGAGGCATGGGAGAATTTTGTCCGGCAGTACAAATCCCCGGAACATGCTGTCACCATCGCGATTGTGGGAAAATATGTGGATCTGACCGAATCCTACAAAAGTCTCAACGAGGCCCTTTATCACGGGGGGGTGGCACACCGCAGCAAAGTGAATCTTGCCTTTGTGGATTCGGAAACCATCACTCCGGACAACTGTGCGGAAAAGCTGAAAAATGCAGACGCCATACTGGTTCCGGGCGGATTCGGTCCCAGGGGCATTGAGGGAAAAATCTGCGCGGCCGGCTATGCGCGGGAAAAGAAGATTCCCTATTTCGGCATCTGTCTGGGAATGCACATTGCCGTCATTGAATTTGCCCGCAATGTGGCAGGCATGAAAGACGCGCACGGTCAGGAATTTGATCTGACCACTCCGCACCCGGTCATTTATCTGATGAAGGAATGGTTTGACGAGCAGACCCGGACCGTGCAGACCCGTGACCTGAATTCGGAAAAAGGCGGAACCATGCGGCTGGGGGCCTATCCCTGCCGGGTGACAAAGGATACGCTCGCGTATGCGGCCTATCAGTCCGAAATGATTTCCGAGCGGCACCGGCATCGCTATGAATTCAACAACGCGTACAGGGAAAAACTGGAAGAATGCGGCATGGTCATCAGCGGCACATCCCCGGACGGCCAGTTGGTGGAAATCATGGAACTCAAAGATCATCCCTGGTTTCTGGGGTGCCAGTTTCATCCGGAATTCAAATCCCGTCCCATGAACCCCCATCCCCTGTTTGCGTCTTTCATCAAAGCGGCTCTGGACGGCTCCCTGAAGACAAAATGAAAATAAGCGGACTGTCAAATAAATTCTTTGCATTTGTGTTCAGGTGTCAGGTTTCGGGTGTCAGGGACCAGACAATGAAACCTGAACACTGAAACCGGTCTGTCAGAAATTTTCAACTCTTTGCATATGAAAGAACTTTCTTGACAGTCCAGTAAGTCTGCAGACAGAAACTTTCCCCGTCATCTGATCAACGCTGCACTTGATACCGGTTTGACGCGGGTTTCGCAGGAAAAAGCACAGGCTGAAGGAGGAGACTATGTCTGAACAGACACTTCGATTCCCGGTTTCCGGCATGAGCTGCGCAAACTGCGCCATGAATATTGAAAGAAGTGTGAAAAAACTGCCCGGAATTGTCCGCGCGGATGTCAGTTTTGCCACAGAGGAAGTTTCACTGGTGTTTGATCCCGCTGCGGTGAAACTCCCTGCGATCGCGGAGGCCATCCGCAAAGCCGGATTCCGTGTGAACACGGTGAAAACCGAGTTTCCGGTTTCCGGCATGACCTGTGCCAACTGCGCCATGAACATTGAAAGAACCCTGAACCGGAAAGTTCCGGGTGTGGTCTCGGCATCTGTCAATTTTGCGTTGGAACGGGTGGCCGTGGAATATCTGCCCTCGCTCACTTCGCCGGATCAGATGGCCGGGGCCATCCGGAAAATCGGTTTTGAAGCCATTCTGACCTCAGAAGACGAAGATGCCGCAGACGCGGAACAGGCTGCACGGGAACGCGAACTCGCGGATCAGAAACGGAAATTTTATACCGGCGTTGTTTTTGCGCTTCCCCTCTTTGTCCTGAGCATGGCAAGGGATTTCGGGCTGACCGGTGCATGGGCGCACGCGGCCTGGGTCAACTGGTTTTTCCTGTTTCTGGCCACACCTGTGCAGTTTTACACCGGATGGGATTATTATACCGGTGCATGGAAAAATCTGCGGAACAAAACCGCAAACATGGATGTTCTGGTGGCAATGGGCTCCTCTGTGGCCTATTTCTATTCATTGGGTCTTCTGGTCTTTCCCGCGCACGGGCAGCATGTGTATTTTGAAACCTCGGCAGTGATCATCACCCTGATCCGGCTGGGAAAAATGCTGGAATCCCGGACCAAGGGCCGCACGGGAGCGGCCATTCGCAAACTCATGGATCTGAGCCCCCGGACAGCCGTGGTCATCCGGAATGGCAGGGAGGAGGAAATCCCCAGCGCAGACGTGCAAAAGGGCGATACGGTTCTGGTGCGTCCGGGCCAGCGCATTCCGGTGGACGGACAGGTGCTGGAAGGCCGTTCCGCAGTGGATGAATCCATGCTCAGCGGGGAATCCCTTCCGGTGGACAAAGGGCCGGGAGACAATGTCATCGGCGGCACAGTCAATCAGCAGGGACTGCTGAAATTTCAGGCCACCCGCGTGGGAAAGGAAACTGCCCTTGCACAGATTATCCGGCTGGTCCAGGATGCCCAGAGCAGCAAGGCTCCGATTCAGGCGCTGGCGGACAAAGTTGCCGCAGTCTTTGTGCCCTCGGTCATCAGCATTGCCTTTCTTGTGTTTGCCCTGTGGTGGGGCATTGGCGGTGAATTTGTTCCTGCCATGATCCGCATGGTCGCGGTGCTGGTCATTGCCTGCCCCTGCGCGCTGGGGCTGGCCACACCCACCGCCATCATGGCCGGAACCGGAAAAGGAGCGGAAAAGGGCATTCTGTTCAAAAACAGTCAGGCTTTGGAAATGACAGCCCAGTTGGATACCCTGGTGCTGGACAAAACCGGAACCCTTACAATGGGAGAACCGCTTGTCACCGACATTGTGCCTCTGGGAGAGGAAACAAAGGAACCGGCACAACTGCTTCAGACTGCGGCTTCTGTGGAAAAAGGCTCAGAGCATCCTCTGGGAAAGGCCATAGTGAAGGAAGCCGTGAAACAGAACCTGCCTCTTTCAGATCCCCTTGATTTCAAGGCATCCGGAGGTCTGGGCGTGGAAGCTGTGATTGAGAACACGCACTTTTTTGTGGGAAAACCGGAATGGTTTGCAGAGTTGGGAATTGCCATTGATCCAATCCGGCCTGAGATTGAAACCCTGCAGGCGCAGGGAAAAACCGTCATGGTGACGGCAGCGCAGAGCAAAGTGGAAGGTCTGATAGCCGTTGCGGATCAGATCAAACCCGAAGCACCGGAGGCCATTGACAGACTTCGCTCAATGGGACTGCAAACCATTATGCTCACCGGCGACAATCTTCGGACAGCACAGGCTGTGGCAGCCCAGGTGCATATGGATGAGATTTTGGCAGAAGTGCGGCCTGAGGAAAAAGGGGAAAAAATCAGACAACTGAAAGAAAGCGGAAAAACCGTTGGCATGGTCGGAGACGGAATCAATGATGCGCCTGCGCTGGCAATGGCGGATGTGGGCATTGCCATTGGCACAGGCACGGATGTGGCCATTGAGGCCGGGGATGTGATTCTGTCCCGCGGGAATCTGGATGGTCTTGTGCAGGCGGTTCTGCTGAGCCGCCAGACCCTGCGCACCATCCGGCAGAATCTGTTCTGGGCCTTTGTTTACAATATCATTCTCATTCCGGTGGCAGCAGGGGCACTGCATCCCTTTGCCTCTGTTCCGGAGTTTTTAAGGCATCTGCATCCCATCCTCGCAGCTTTGGCCATGTCTTTAAGCAGCATCACCGTGGTGACAAACAGTCTGCGCCTGTCCAAAAGCAGGCAGATAAATGGGTTATCATCATCCAGTGTTCAGCGGAGCGCTGAAGTTTGACGATTGGCAGTGCCCTTCATTGCTGATACAGTTATACCGATTCTCCATTGAAAAAATACTTATAAGCAGGCAAAAAGAATTTTCCGTGTATTCAAAAAACCGGATTTTTTTGAAAAATCCGGTTTTTCTGAATAACTTTATGCCTGAAAAAAATTATGTTTCAGATCAATGGCGAATCGGTATGACTGATTTACCCAATTTTTCGTCAGACTGCTTCATTCCGCAGATTTGCCTGCATACGGATTGACAACACAGGCACATCCGTATTGAAAGCGGTTTTATCACCGTATTGCATACATACCCATGCAAAAATTACATCCAATGTCAGATGAAAGCTTTTTGGGTCAACATGAAAAGCGCCAACTGACCGTTTCATTTTTCTGTGACAATGTATATGAGATCCGAAGTAAGGGTCTGTATCAAAATAACCTGTTATAAACCCTGAGGGTTTCCGGACAGGAAAATTGTACATGTCATTTTTTTACAAGCCCTAAGTATTACTTCACTCTTATATCCGGCAAATCTTCCTTATATTCACTGTCCATCATGGCAAGCTGCTTCCGGATGATTCCCCTTTTTTCAATGGCCGGTTTGAGGCAGAAATCATTGAAATCTTCTTTGTTTACCTGATCCGCATTTTTCACATGGGGAAACAGCAGTTTCAGATACGCACAGGACATTCTTTTAATGGCGGTCGTATCCCTGGTATCCGCATTTCTGGGAATATCCAGCAGTTCTCCGACAATATGGGAATAATCCGTTTTATCTCTTAATAAATGCAGAATCTCTGAAAAATATTCCACGTTCAGTGTATATCCTCTGACCTTGAGATTTTCATTCATGCGCTCCAGTTTCCAACCTTCGATAAAACCGTGAAAGCGTTCCAGTAAGGCAGAGGATTGAAAAAAAGACGGTAATCCGGAAAAATATTTGCCTGTCAGCGGCTGTTTGTCATGGGAAAGGGGAATATTTCCCAGCAGCATCAGACCTGCGGAGCCTGTTCCTCTTGTGTTGGCAACGGTAAATGAACCGTATTCCAGATAATTCTTTAATGCGCCCTGCAATTCGTTTTCATCGGAAAAACGGATGGTTTCCACTTCATCCATTGCCACAAAATCATATCGTGTAATAATTCCCATTAAATTTCTGGAAATGTCATAAAACAGCTTTGCCCTGGTGACAGTGCCGCCGCTGATAAGCCATCCGTATTTCGTAATATTCCCGAAAATATAGGATTTTCCGGTTCCTTTGGGAGCCAGTTCAATGATATTCAGATTCGGTTCTGCAAAGACCAGTAAACGGCTGATAAACAGCAGTTTTTGGGTAAGGCTTTTAAAACCTTCGGGATTGTATTCCATTGAGCGGATCAGCACATCTGTCCATTCTGTTAGGCTGAATTCTTTTCTGGCTTCCCGGAAATATTCAATATCCACATCATAGGGCTTGAAAGGTTTGTAATCGGTTATTTCAACAGCCCCTTTGTCTTTGCCTTCCGGCGGTGTGTAGATCAGGGAAATAATTCCCCACATTTCCCCTTCTTTTAATGCACTGTGTTTTTTTGCCACATGATCCGGAATTCTTCCTTCATTGCTTTTGATACCCAGATCCGGTACAGAAAATCGGAGAGCGTTTTTCAATATATCTGTTTCCACAATAAAACGGGTCAGTATGGTGACTTCTTCCCCATGGGTCCTGATTCTGTTTTTGATGTCACTTTCTTTGTGCGGAATATGTTCTTCCATGAATATGGATAATCCTTGTAAATCCAGTTCACCATTTTCATCGGTAAATTTGCGGATTAACCAGTCTTTGATAAAGGAAGGCAGATTTTTTCCTGTAAAAATGCTGTATCTTTTCGGAATTTTATATACAGAAACATCCGGAAATACGCTTTGGATTTTTTGATCGGTCTGATTCATCAGAACAGTTCCTTTTCCTGAATACCGCCTTTGATACGGATTTCATTTTCGATTTTCTGATGGAGGATCTCCACGCAGAAGGGATAGATTCCGGCTTTGAATCCTTTAAGAGAAATTTGCCATTTATCTTTATCCTTGATAAATTTCAGTTTTCCTCCTTCAAGGATCAGACAGGGAGAAACCGGCGGTTCCGGTTCGATTTCAATTTTTAAAATCGGATTTTTCACCGAAATTTCCTTTGTCATCAGTTTGACAGTATATTGCACATGCTCCTGTATTCTTGAAATGAGCATACAGGGAACCAGCACTTCTTCGGGTGTTGCTCCGCCGTGGACTTCCCGGCACGGTGTATGATAAAGGGATGTATGACGTAAGGCCACCAGTGCTTTTTTCCCTTGTTCCGCAGTATGCACAATGAAATCCGTATCACTCTGATACTCCTTGTCCGTCCACATACACCGGCCTTCATGATCCGCATCGGATAAATCAAATTTTTTCTGATTTCCGAACTGTTTCTGTGCAAGTGCGGTAAAACCGTGATCGGATATGACAAGAATTTTGTCATCGTTTCTTGCCATGATTTCCCTGTGAACAATATTTTTGATCAGATCCGTCTGCTTTATCAGATCATCCGGGTAAGTGTATGGATTTTCGTCATGAATATGATCGTCCAGTTCCCGGATGCAGCAGTCGGAATGAACCGGACGGTTGCATTTTGTGACCGTCGGGAGATTCACTTTACAGATGGATTTTCTTTCCGGAAATCTGTCTTTGGACATTCCGACCAGGTATTCCAGCAGGGGAAACCATTCCGCTCCCAGACCGTCTATCCAGATCACACAGGCATCTTCCGGCACATCAGGCAGGGACTCAACTGTATAATACCAATCATAAAACGTTTTCTCATTTGCATTTTTTTCTTTGAGAATTTCCAGCAAACGTCCGGATGGCCGGTTGAGCAGTCTGGACAGATTGTATTCCCGGAAATACGGAATCACCCAGGCCGGAATTTCACTGTCTGATGCAGCATCATCCCAGTTCAGATAGTGATACATTTCCGGATATACGGTTTGCAGGGTCTTTCTGTATTTTTCACGGGTTTCCTCATCCGCATTTGCAAACAGTTCCACGAGAAATTTTCTTTCCTCAAAAGCAATTCCGCTGATATACAGCATCAGAAAATGTTCGGGATCACCGGTAATCTGTCTGATTTTGTATCGTATTTTCTCCTCTATCTGCTGAAACGGATGATTGAATTCCCGGTGAAGCACATGCAGATAGGTTTTTCTTTCTTCCGCAATATCCCGGTTTACAGAATTCATATCAAATATTGCAAACCATATGGCTGAAATGATTTCATCATTGGTATATGCAGAAGCAGCAGATATGGTTTTTTCAAGATATACTGCTTTGGTATTACCGCAGGACAAAAACCAGTGTTTGATCAGCCATCGTTCATACGGATCATTATTCTGAATCCAGAGCGTGAGAATATCGGCAGGAGACATGCTTTTGAGATTGTTTACATTCAGATGATAATGAACATAAGCGGAATAATCGTTTACCTCTTCTATATTCGCCCCGATTTCGGTTATCAGTTTATCCCAATGAGGTTTTTCTGCCTCAGAATATTCTGCGGGTATGGAAATACCCATGAATTTTTGGAGATATTCTTTGGGATTGCATATTCTTTCCAGAAGAAACAGGGAATCGGGCAGAAAATTTTTGTACAGGTAATCCATTGTTTCGGATACGGATATGATTTCTTCGCATCCGCTTTTTTTCCACAGATTCAGCCAGTCCCGGATGTGATGAATATCCGGAGAACGCGGCAGGGTGTCTGCCTGAAAAGCAATCTGGTAAATTGTTTTTTTCTTATCAAAGGGTGTATTCAGATGCCATACCGGAGACCACATATCTTTGCGGTGATAGTTTTTCAGAAAATCTTTCTCCGCCCGTTCTTTTAATCCGGCAAGGGGAATGTATATTCTTTTCCCGTATTCATCCGATGGATTCTCAATCTCAGAAATACTGATCATCAGGGTACTGAACTGATTTTCCGGAAGAAAGCGGAGAATTTCGGACAGAGGGATGACAAGTGTGTCTGTTTTCAGTTCTTTCAGGACATTGACAATATCATCCCGTGTAAGCCACTGATCATCATGTTCCAGCAGGCTGTCCAGATAAAATACAGTGATATTCTGCCCGCTCAGATACTCCGTCAGATCGAACAATGTTTTAAAATCGTTTACTAAAATGAATCTGACCGGGTATCGTCCCGCAGTGGGGGATTTATCTGATTTGTCACGCGTGATTTCGGCACATAAATATTCAAAGGGTTCAAACTGTTTTATCATGGTGCTGTTCCATATATTTCTTCAGAACCGGACGGATTTCCGGATATTCTTTGACGATCTTCTCCAAAATGTCTGCCCAATCCCCCCGGAATTCTTTGATTTCGGAAATCAGGGATTGAATTTCGGAAGGTTCAGCCAAATGTGTATTCTTTGTTCCTGTTGTCTTTACTGTGTATCCCCCGCCGGTTATACTGTGTTCAGTTTTTCCGGAAGAACCGGAAGATTGGGATTTGCTGATATACCAGTCTTTGACTTTCTCTCTTACATTGTCCTCTTTCCATGAATCCACCCCGATTTCTTCCGGCATGTTCTGCCGGATATAGGCAATGAGGTTTTCTGTTTCATCCTCTTTGAATGAGATATTGTCAATGCGTTTCAGCCAGGCGATAAACAGATCGCGGCTCCTTTCTTTTTTCAGCAACAGTCTGAGGTCGGTTTTCACCATATCAATCGGCAGCAGTATTTTCCGGATATGCTGCTGATCCATATCCTGCTCAACATATTCAATCAGTTGAATCAGGCAGTCAATCGCTTCGGCAATATTCTTGTCGTTGGAGGAAAGTGTAAACACCCATAAAGGGAATCCGGAATGTTTTATCCACTCCCGGATTTTCCATTTCACATCACTGAGACTTTCAATTTCCCTGAGTTGGAAGATACGCTCCAGCAGTTGAATCAGTTCCTTTTCTTCCGGTGTTCCCAATCGCACCCGAAGACTGTTTGCGTCTTTCCCGTTTTCCCAGTATTTGAAAATACTGAGAACCTTATCCCGCATCGCTTCCTTTTCCACCGGTTTTCCTTTACCGGATTCATAGAGTTTGCCGATATAATTCCGCAGGAGAAATCCCATTGCCGAAAGATGCAGTTTGCTGGGATACAGACCGAAAGGCGGTTTTTTCAGAAAATCCAATATGTCTCCGAGATTGAAAATCCCCTGCTGTTTGTATTTTTCAATAGCTTCTTCGACTTTTCTGCTCATCTGTACCAGCGGATGGCGGGAATCGGCATTTTTTTTCAGTTCCAGTTTCGCATCAACAATATATTCTCCCAAATCATTTTTTATGATTTCCCGTGTTTCTTTATTGGGTGCGGAAGGCGTTCTGGATTGTAAATCATCAAGGCCGCTTGCAAAAAGGAAGTTCTCCGCACACACTTTTGACATTTCTTTTTTCCAGACATTCTGATTCCCTTTGGTCTGGCGGATCACTTCCATGCCGGAATAAAAGATTTTTTCCGACAAAATATTATTGGCCATTTCTCCGAAATTGCTGACCGAAGTTTTTCCCTTACTTTGTTTTTCGGAAGTGTTGGGATCATTTATTCCCAGATACCATTCCGCATATACGTTATTCAGGCTGTGAATCCATTGATCCAGCACTTTTGCGGAAAATTCCATGTTGGTCTGTTTTTCTTCCTGAAAACTGTGTTTATCCGCCACCACAGCCCTTGCCCTGTATTCGATATACTGCTCATACAGTTGGGAAGAAAACAGTTCTTCCGGAAGAATGAAAACCGTATTTTCAAAGCCTCCTTCTTCAAGGATTTTCTGGACGGTTTTCCGGCTCTGCTCTCTTTCGGAAGGTTCACGGGCAATCAGCAGGGCAAAATGCAGGGCATGATCTTTTTTAAACACCTTTTCCACTTTGCTTTTCAGCAGATGGCCTGTAATGGATGCATCAAATATCCGGAATTCGCTTTCCCGCAGAATGCCTCTGGTAAACATGCTTTCCATTGCGGCCTGCTGAGTTGCGGACAGAATTTTTTCAATCTGATTTTCCGTGCTTTTTAAGGCTGTTTTTTCTTTTTCGATTTCTGTAAAAGGCAGGCTGGAAGAGGATACCAGATACAGATTGTCCGGATTTCCGGAAATAATCTGCGCAGAATCCAGAAATTCCAGAGCGGGCTGAACCGTATCCTGATATTCAGTGCCCCAGAACATGGATTTGATATTGTCAATGCTCGGAGCCACCAGCATTTCTCTGGCTTCGGCAACATTCACCATTTTATACTGGGCATTTAAAAGCAGAACCCCTTTGAATATGGCGGAAAAAGCAGGATTTTCCTTTTCCGTCTTTTCTCCGTAGAGTTTGAATCTGTCCAAAATGGGGGAAAATTTCTGATAATCAACCCGTTCCAATTCAGACATGAAAAAATCCCACAGATAATCTGCTGTGAGATATACTCCTTTGTTTTCATGGGGATTCTCCCGGATAAATCTGCTGAATCCCCGGTTTTCATCATAGAGGAAACTGAAAATGCTTCTTTCGGTGGAGCCGATGTTGCGGACAATAAAGGTGCAGAGATAGGCTGTAAACGGATGGATGGGAAAAAGATTTTTTAAAAGACCGCTGTTTCGGGTACTGCTGTCGGACCCGATAATCCGGGAAATCAGTTTACCCATGATTTCTGTTTTTTCATCCCTGATTTTCTCCCATTTATCCTTTTCTTTTTTCTGAATTGCCGCTCCGATGATGTGATAGGTGGTAATGGTTTCCATGGAATAATCCAGAAAACAGAATCTGCCCAATGCCTTTTCAATTTCATCTTTTGCCCGGTTGATTTCGGTCTGCTGGATGGTTTTATGGGTGACAGCAAAGATATGGATGTCTTTGTTTACAGACAGTTCTGCAATATGCTGAAGTTCGGTGAGCAGCACGCCGCTGTTGGAATGCTGAAGAACCGAGGTGAATTCATCCCAGAAAATCATGAGATAGTCTGCGATATTCTTTGCTTTCAGTTCTGTGATTACTTCCGCAAGCCAGTCAGCGATTTTTCCATAGGTAAAAAATGTTCCGATTTCCGATGACATGGATTCCAGCATATGCAGGGTTTCCAGATCATTGCTTTTCAGTTTTTTCACCAGGGCATTTTTGTCTTTCACATACATGCGGATTTGCGGATGCTGGGCAATGACTTCTTCCCAGCCGATATGAAGGGGATTGTTTTCAATATGATGCAGCATTTTTTCAAAATCGCTTTGGGTGGAAATTCTGATCCGGTATTTTTTCAGGGCATCTTTGACAGCCCTTTGAATGACCAAAGCAAAAGTGCTGTTGTCCGTAACATTGGAAAGCCCTTTGAGAACCACAGGGAATATTTTTGATTTTTTGCGGAAATTCAGAAGTCGGGATTGCAGTTGGACATTATCGAAATTGTTTGCAAAGGATTCGATTTCACCGTATTCATCCGATAAAAGATGTTTGACAACTGCCGTGGCATGGCTTTTTCCGGTTCCGTAGTTTCCCTGCATCCAGAAAGATTTTTTTTCATCGGCTTTACCGCTTTCCAGTGAATCCAGTATCTTTCTGAGAACATCGTAAAATTTGTCGTTGGGGATAAAATGTTTCCAGTATTCCCCCACTTCGTTGGTGAGATCGTATACCGGTTGAAAATATTCATTTAATCCGATAATATCATTGTATTTATACAAAATATTCCTCCGTGATGAATGTCTGCTGTTCACTTGCTGAGATACAAATCCACTATATCAAGCCCTGTTTTATGGCTGTTCAGACTGAAAATGATCTCATCCCCCTCAAAGTCAACCGTAATAAAATCCGGCTCAAAAAGAGAGAGTACGGCCTGTCTGATTTTTTCCGTATCTGTTACGAAAATTTTTTGGGGACTGAGAGGGGATTCTTTGATTTGACTGATGAAAATACGGTATGTGTTGTGGTGTTCGGCGAATTTGTAGAGGGAATAAAGAATAACAAGCGGATGAAAGCTGTAACCGCCTTCTTTGATGATTTTTCTTGAATTGCCGTGTGTTATGACTTTTCCGATTTTCAGATTGGTTCCGATGGGTGTCCGATCAAAAGTACTGATAAGCGAAGTACATGCACCATCTACGCCTCTGTTCTTTTTACCGTAATCATCGGATAATAGATTGAATATATCATTTTTTGTATATTCAGCAAGTTCAAGAGTATTATACCATGTAAACAACGGTGCGTTATAACTTAGATTTATCCATATAAAAGTCCAGATATTCTCACTGTTTTTTAATGGATTATTCTGATACAATCTTTTGATCTTATAATAAAATTCAGTAGTATATTTTCTACCCTTTATTAATTCAGCATCTTGTAAATAATGATATAATGCCTGCTTCTGTTTTGGACCAAGATGTGAATTTACTAATACTTCTAATCCAATATCAAAAAAAAGTTCGATCCATTCCAATCGTAAACCAAAAGTAACGTAACGAAATATCCCTTTCAATTGAATCATTTTTCTATACCGCCATTTTCAGAATATCCATTGAAGAAAGTTCTTCCCTTAAAAAGATATTTTCCAAATCTGCGGTCAGATCAACCCGTAATATCTGATTCTTATCTTCCTGCAAAAACCTGAGAGTATCTTCAAATTTTTCTCTGGAAAGACCAAATAGTATAAAAGGCCCTCCATCACAGTTTTTTTCAAAAAATTCAGAAACAATAAGATCATGTCTTTTCTTATTTTCAGCGAAACGATATAAGCTGTATGCTATGACAACGGGATGAATATCATCAGTTCCCAACTTTCTGACATATCTCAAATTTCCTTTTTTTTCTAATATACCAATTTTCAATTCTTTACCTAATGGTGAATTCTCAAACATATTAAACAAAGAAGCTATTCCGTTTGAAGTAGTTTTTTCTTTATTTCTTTCATCAGAATCAACTATCATTTCAATCAATTCTTTTGATGATTTAATATCGTTCCATAATATATTTGTCGAATACCATTTTACCATCGGGATATTATAGAAAAAATCTGTCCATATAATTAGCCATATCAGATAGTTATCTTTTGAAAACAGTTTTTTCAGTATGGCAGATTTCTCGGTCGGTCTTTTTTGCATATCCAGGAGTTCTGCATCTTTCAGCCATGCAACCATTGATTCAACCTGCCGATTACCTAATCCCATACTATTTTTTTCAAACCAATTTTCTGTATGATTTAAAAAGTCTATTAACCATTTTTCTCTCATACCGAAGGTTTGATATTTACTTGTTGCAACTTTTTCTGATTTCATAGCTCTTTCCCCTTCCGTGACAGAAATTGATTTTGCTTTTATACACCCTTTTTCAGCAAAATTAATACAATTCGCACAATGAATACATTTTTTCAGATCAATTTTCACTTTCGGCTGAAGCTGTAATGCACCGGTAGGACATTCAGCTTCACATACGCCACAATGAATACAGTAAGTTGATTTATATAAAATTTTCTTGATTTTGCTTTGTATCAGTATGTGGTTTCCTGTGTCCTCTAATGTGATGGTATAGCTATTATTGTCTTTCCTATTTATTTCAAAATGGAAAATTTCTTTATCAACTTTTAGCTGACCGGATGTTTTATTATTGTGTACATTATATATAGTTTCTCCGATTGTTTTAAACCATTCAAAAAAATCTTCTTTCGGATTATTGATAATACCTTTAATATCATTATTATTATGAATGAAATTTATTGCAGTACCGTTTGTATTTATTCCTCTCCCACCGGATCTTTTTTTCCATTGTCTGTTAATAATGTATTCCCGAATCAACTTATTACTCTGATTGTCACTTTTTATCTGATCCTTAATTATATTGAGATATTTATCTGATTCTTTATTCGCAATTTTCCCAATGATTATTTCTGACCAATCCGAGCTAAAAGGACAAATTGAACAGCCTATTCTGTTCAGACCATAACGGTATCCCGTATTCAGCAGATTATTTCTTCTTTGGAACAGATATAAGTATATTTCCGTCAAGTTCCAATGAAGGATGATTTCCGCATTAACCTGGTTCATTTGTTTCAGATTGGTTGTAATTCTGCTATAATTGCTTCTTCTTTCACTTTCATCACTTCTTACTCCCTCAAAAACCAGCATACTTGGTGGTTCTTCGTGTTTGGATGCATGTAATTTCCGAATAAAATTGTTGAAAGGAGCAGTCTTACAAACAGAGCAGCACCATCTGTGAATCCGGCTGGGCGCACCGAATTCTTTCCATAATTCCGTTGTCTCTTTCGGCGGTTTTGCTGTATAAAATTTCAACTCCGGATATAATTTCTGATAAACCTCTCTGGTTTTCTCCACATTTTCATGGGTAAAGGGAATTTCCATACCTGTATCAGTAAAAATCACCATATATTCATCCGGAGCCAGCACCCGGCTGACAATATCCAGAACCACCTGGGAATCTTTGCCGCCGCTGAAAGCCACAGCAGTATAATCCGTTTTCTTTTTATATTTTTTATAAGTATCCTGAACAAAATCCATCGCTTCATTCTGGATTACATACAAAGACTCCGCATTTTTCCTGATCAGTTTATCCACATCCACCGGTTTCAGACTGCCTTTGTAAGTGACAATCAGTTCCGGACTTTCATAAATATTTCCCCCTTTGGCTTCCGCAATACATTCGCCTTTGTAAAAATACCGCCTGCCGACAGACCACAGCAAAGGCGCATCGGTTTCCGGATAATCCCAGTACCTGTTAAAACCCAAAAGATTCAGTTCTTCATGAAATACCGGCCTCGGCGGAACTGTCTGATCTTTCTCATCTGCTTTATCATCCAGCAGAACACTGTTGTTTTTACGATCCCATGAAACTTTGTACATTCCTGCTCCGAACCCGGCACATTATTTATACTGCTGATTATAAAAAGAAAATTCAACAAAAAAGACAATCAATATATTCAATATTATCTCAGAAATCAAGAAAATTATGTTTTTGACAGGAAATTTTCAGTCTTTGCGGGGAGAATCATGTTCCCTGAAGAACATCATCCAAAATTTTCACATCCGGTATAGCTTTGAAATGCTTTTTGCTGAATCGGTATCCATCAGAATATCTTCCATTTATTTATAATTTCCCTTCCCTTTTCAACAGATTTGATATCTTCCTCTGTCCAGACATGGCTGTTCTGAATTAACCGGTCAATCTTCTTATTTTTCTCCTTTGGGGAAATGAAAATATCCACTATCGCACCTTCCCTGAAAGGCAGATTTCTGATTTCCAAATATCCGCTTTTCCCCATTTTTGTCTGCACTTTATGTGTGATCATATAATTTTCCCCTGATCCCCGCTACATTTTTCCATCTTTCCATCGTAGTCATAATAAAATATCCTTTCTCTTTTAAAACAGATGTTTCTATCACATTTCTGATTTCTTTATCAGATAAATCCAACGTACTGAGATATATCTTAAAACAGCCTCAATATACCGAAGTCCGTCTTCTGCTTCGATCATTTCCTGCATCAAAGAAAAAATGGCAGGCAGTTTTTCAATTATATCCGGGATCATCTGCCAGACGCACGGAATAGAGAATGTCGGAAAAATAATCTTTCAGATCCTTTTCGATAAAGGAATCCTTGGAGATTTCCAGATTGCTGAAATCCAGCAGCCTGACCACATCTTCCGGAAGATAATTTCTCAGAAAATCCGCAACCACGGCTTTGTCGCTCCAGATTTCTCTGAAAAGTTTGTCATGGGGATTGACAATGTTCTGCAATAAGCGGAAACAGGGGCAGAATTTTTTCCAGCATACCGGACAGGGGCTGATCCCCCAGGAAATAATCATAAAGATATTCAATGCCCAGTACAGGCAGGGTTCCGGCATCCGCATCCATGCTTTGAGAAGAAAGGAAAGCCGGAAGTGCATTGGGTTCTCCCCCGCAGAGAAAGGCAAAGAGAGTCCGGTCATTCTGTGCAAAACGGATGCAGAGTTCCGGGAGCAGCAGAGCGGTCAGGGGATGCAGGGGATAAAAGCTCCGAATATCTTCGGCCCCGATGCCCCGGAATTCTGTCAGGTCAAGGTCTGTGATTTGCTGATAACAGGCATGGGCCCAGGCCCGGATCATTTTTCCGCTTTGTTCTTTTTCCTCTTTCCGTACCAGGGTGTTCTGAATAAAACGGAGCATCTGCAGTTTCGGTTCCACAAAAACCACATCCTCAAAACGGCCCTGCACCTTGCCCCATTCCTGAATCTGCCGCTGTGAAAAGCCGGAAGCGTATTCGTCAAATGCCTGATGCAGACAGACCCAGAGAAAAATATCTTCAGCCTCGGCCAGGGTCTGGACAATGAAAATATCCCCCTGATCCGGGTGTTTTGCCATGTATTCCAGATTCTTTCCGAATTCATCAATGACAAGGGCAATGGGGGTTCCGGCTGCCCGTGCGGTTTCGGCAAAAAGTCCGGCCAGAACCTGTGCATCTGTTTTTTCCTGTGAAAGCAGCGCTTCGGTTTGACGGATTAATTCCTGTTTTTGCGATTCTGGAAGAGTGCCGCCCTGCATCAGGGCACGGTGCAGGCCTTTTGCAAGGGTACGGTTGACGGACTGAAACGCTGCCGTCACCGGGATGCGAAACAGACCTTTGCTTCTGATACGCCGGTTCTTCAGCACATTTTCAAATTTTTCGGCCAAATCCGCATGTTCCCTCAACAGGATTTTCCGGGCCGACTGCGAATCTCTGTCACTGCCCGGCCCGCAAAGGGATAACAGAAAATTGGAAAAAGCGGATTTGCCCATGCCGTAAGGACCGGTCAGGGACCAGGCAGATATTTTTTCCCCGTTCAGTCCGGAAACCAGGCGACTGATGATTTCCAGTCCTTTTCCGGTCAGCAGGTACTGACGCAGGGTATTTTCATCCCCCATATCCCGTTCCAGGTTTACAGACCGGGCCACAGCCGTGTTCGGTGTTATGATTTCGGATAAGAGCATGTGGTATACTTTATGATTGAATTGGAATTAATTTTGTATTAATTTGAATAGATTAAATATTATCTTCATAATATTGCCCAAGCAGATTCCGATACAGCATATCGGGTTCTGCTTCAAACTGCAACTGACGGTTCCCGTAGGATTCAGTAAAAATAATCCCGTCTGTATCCGCGGCACTCCGTTCCAGACGGTTGCCGATATCGCTTTCCGAGAGTTTGAAGACCGCACCGGGGCTGTTGAATCCGTAAGCCAGGCGGTTCAGGGACAGACTTTTCCGCTCCGGCTGCATGATATGCGCATATTCGCAGCAGGTCGCCAGAAAAACCGGATCTGGCAGTTCCGGTTTTTCATTGAGATGAAAGCGGAATGTCTGATGCTGTTCACCGGGAACCAGCAGCCCCAGACGGGTGAAGGGGCATTCAATTTCTTCCGAATTCTGTCTTCCGGCAGGCGCGTACATGCGGATAAAACAGGAAGCGTCTTTCTGAAAAGAAGAATCGGAATATTTCTGAAATTCCGGGATATTCTTTTTCTGATCAGCCAGCACGGATGTCAGATCCGCAGCGGAAAACGCATTTCCCCCGCCCAGATTGATGATAACTGACCAGGCCGCAGCAATAAAAGGCGGGGTAAAAAGTTTCCAGTGCAGCAGCCATAAACTGGCCGGGTCTTCCAGAAAAGGGTCCCAACCGTCATCGGAAAGCAAAGCCCTGCCGAAATCCGTAACCTGCATGGGGCCGCTGACACGGGGCGTATCCCCGCTGCTCTCCGAATCAATGACCTTACAGGCCATGCACCAGAAGCGGATGGCCCGGACCATATTCTTCCCGACACCCAGTTTTTCAATGGCATCGTCCGCATCAAAGATACCGGGGTCGCTTTCCGCGCCGTTAAAACCGTGAACCCGGTCAAACCCTTTTTTCAGCCACCCGTAACGGGGACAGAAGGTTTCATGCCGGGCGAAAAAGCCCTTCGTCAGAAGATGAGAATATTTATCCATTTGATTTATTTTATAATTACAGTTGGATTATGCTTCGGTGACGGCCAGTTGATCCGGTCGAAACCCCAATCTGCTGTTTAACTGCATTGGAAGTAGGCAGTTGAATTTTAACATGCTGATTTTTTTACAGGAGTGAATGTTTGCACGACTCAAAGCGGATTCTCTGAAAATCAAACAGTTGGAAAACCAACTGTGCAACTCCCCCTCATATGTTTCAGCAGGTTTTCCGGCAGTTGATTCCGCTTTTTTTCCGGCCTGCTGATAAATCTGCGGATTCGGGATCCGGCAGATTTTTCCGTATCAGTTTCTTCCTGACCTTCCCGGATCCCACAGAATCTTCGTCCTGTTTTTTCAGAACATACGCATTGCGTTGTCAACTTTGATTTTATGTGCTGAAGTGTCCGGAAAACCTGATTTTTGGGAAAAATCCGGTTTTTGCAACTCACAGATTCAAGACTGAGGGTCTGTATGAAAATAAGCTGTTACAAACCCTCAGGGTTTCCGGGCAACTGTACAGGTTATTTTTTTACAGACCCTGACAGAGCAGTATCATGATATTTAAAAGATGCTCAGAAGTCAAGAAGATTGCCTGTCCTGATTTTATGCTCTCCGCAGGCGGCGACCAGTATCAATCAGAATATCTTTCATTGCTTTATGATTTCCCTAAAATATGAAGAAACTTTTTTGGCAGACCAATCAGTACTCTGTCAGCCTTGCATCTGTGAGTTGCAACAACCGGATTTTTCCAAAAAATTCTGTTTTTATGGACAGTTAAACGCATAAAAACTAACTTGACAGAGTATCAGACCTCTTTCAGAAATCATGGACTCCCCTTTTGTTGTCTGGAATCATAAGCCTTTAAAAATATACCTTTGAAAGAAGTCTGTTATAAGTAAGGCAACATAAATTTTCGGGTGTAAAGTCTTCAGAAAAACCGGATTTTTCCGGAAAAATCCGGTTTTTTTATACCTGAAAATTTTCGGTTGGGTACTTATCATAATACGCTGCATCTCTGCCATTTTGGGATATAAATTTTATCATAAACCGTATTTTTTGCATAAAACTTGCATACCTGTCTGACAGGAATATCCAATTCCGGGCAGCAGTGAATATGAACAGTGTTATTTCAGACGGATTTACTTAGTGGGTTGTCAAAAAAGTTCTTTCATATGCAAAGAGTTGAAAATTTCTGACAGACCGGTTTCAGTGTTCACTGTCTGTCCCTGACACCTGAGCACAGGCGGTACATTAAGAAGTTTAATTTCAATGCCGTTTCCTTAAGACTCCCCTCCCTTGAGGGAGGGGCAGGGGGATGGTGAAAACAGTCATAAATTACAGACTGTTGCTTCTCCCATCCTCTGACCCCCTCCCACCGGTGGGAGGGGAACTTTCTGCTTAAGGAAACGGCATTGAGTTTAATTTCCCTGAAACCAACTGCGTAACGCCTGTACCTGAAAAATAATCGATCCTGTGTGTAAAAAAAATTTAAGAACATGGTTTGCAAATGCCGCATCCTTTGGCCGTTTCATTATGTGGAAAAAAATGATATAATAAATTCAATAAATTAAAAATAAAATGGCAAAGCATGAAAGGTATTAAAATATTTTAGGGTCCCTGTGTAAAATTTTTACATTTTTCATACAGGAAACAGGGGCAGAGTGAGATTTTTCCCTGCATGAACAATCCAAATTTATGCTCAGGATATTTAAGGGAAGAGGAAGTTCTTAAAATACCGGATGTTTCAGATGCCGGGTGTCAAATTTCAGGAAATAAACACTGAAACATCAAAACCGGTATGTCAGCAGTTTTCAAATCTTTGAAAATATTAATTTTTTTATTAAAATTACAACATAGTAAGGCAACATAAATTTTCGGGTGCAAAGTTTTCAGAACAACCGGATTTTTCCGGAAAAAGCCGGTTTTTTTATACCTGAAAACTTTCGGTTGGGTACTATTGTATACAGGTGTTTTAAGGGCATGATGGGCATGCCCAAATCCACAACCTTCAAAGGAGGTATTTTTTATGAAAAAAAACAGAATGTTTGCATGGTTCCTTATGCTTGCGGCTGCCCTGTTCCTGGCGGCCTGCAGCAGTAGCAGCAGCAGTAAAAACGGAGAATTATCTTTGGAACTTACAGATGCTGCCACTGCGGATTATCAGGCCGTATATGTAAGCATCAAAGAGGTTCAGGTTCAAATGCTCACAGATCCGGCAGGCGGCGAGGAAGCTCCGTGGACAGTGGCCGCTTCCCCCAATGCCACTTACAACCTGCTGGAACTGGTGAACGGTATTACCGAACCCCTGGGACTGACTGAACTGGAGCCAGGAGAATATTCCCATATGCGTCTTGTTATCGGGGATACAGCCGATGACGGAGAGAATATTCTGGGAGAAGTCCATCCCTTTGCCAACTATGTTATCCTCCGGGATGGGACCGGTACGGTTCACGAGCTCAAGATTCCCAGCGGAAGCACTTCCGGAATCAAAATCATTCACGGCTTTTCCATTGAAGCCAATCAGACCACCAGGCTGGTTCTTGATTTCAATGCCCTGAAATCAATCGTGAGAGCCGGAAACAGCGGAAAGTGGCTGCTGAAACCGGTCATCAGCGTTATCAATGCGGATACACGCGGAATGGTTTCCGGCATGGTTACGGATAAAGACGGTCAGGCACTGGAAGGGGTGCTGCTCAGCCTCCAGATCAATACCGAAGACGGGGCTGACAGTTCCGTGGCATCCACCATTTCCGACAGCACGGGCGGTTATACCATCATGGTGGAACCGGGTACTTATACTTTGGTGGCAGCCCTGGAAGGGTATGAAATCGCGTCTGCGGAAGTTATTGTGAAAACCGGTGAAGAAGTCCTGCAAAATATTGCAATGAATCCTGTGGATACCGGTGAAGTGGAAGGAGAAGTTGAAATTGACGGGGCTGATGATGAACAGCATGTCACCATTACCATCACACAGACAGTCAATGCGGAAACCTTTGTGGAAGTGGCTTCGCTGAATATTGTCAATGGCGGAAATTTTCAACTCATTCTCCCCATCGGCATTTACACAATCATTGCGGTTACACCGGAAAATGAAAATCTGATATTTAAAGGAACACTGGAAATCAACGTTAACCTGACTGTAAATTTCAATATTACACTGGGTGGAAATGATGATGCGGATGACACCGATGACGCTGATGATGATGCGGACGACACCGATGACGCTGATGATGATGCGGATGACACCGATGCCACTGATGATGATGCGGATGACACCGATGACGCTGATGATGGTGCGGATGACACCGATGCCACTGATGATGATGCGGATGACACCGATGACGCTGATGATGCGGATGATGGAAAGAAGGTAACGCTCTGCCATAACGGCAATACCATCGAAGTTGCGAAATCGGCTGTGGATGCTCATCTGGCACATGGTGATACGCTTGGTGCATGCGGTGCTGCGGATAATGACGATGATGACGGTGACGACGATGATGACGATGATGATTAATACAGAAATTCATTCATAATTCTCTGCTTACAAAGGGCGGTTGAGAAACCGCCCTGAATATCCCCGAGTGTTTTTTTCTGCATCATCAGCCGATTTGACCCGCTATCGGAAATCCCTTTAAAAAAGGATGAAACCGGACGGAGAACCTGAGACCCTGCCTCCCTGTGGAAGGGAAACCGCAGGCTCACCCGGTGCTGAAAAATGGCGGTACTGCATCAAATCAATGGCGAATCGGGATCACGCCATCATCGTCATACCCGCGAAAGCATGTATCCGAAAGTGTGTGAAAATACTGGATTCCGGTTTTCGACCGGATGACGGGTCAGAAAGACAGTTTCCTGATTTTTGGAAGAGCCGGGCAAGGTCACTGACTCAGATACCGGAGAATGTAGATAACCTCCTCCATGCCGATTCTGCTGTCATTGTTTACATCTGTATTGGATTCAGGATAGTCGCTGCATATCCCATCTGCTTTGATTCCTGTGAGAACCTGAAGGGCCAGAATGGCGTCCCCAAGTTCCACTCCGCCGGTGCAGTCAATATTGCCGGTGATTCCCATTCCGGGGCCGGTGGAACAGTAGGGACGGCTGGCCGTAACTCCCACTGTCACAGAAGGTTTCTTCGGATCATTGGAAAAAATGCGAATCTGCCCCACTGCCTCCCCGTTCAAAGGTATCTGACTCCAGTCCAATACGGAAACAATAAAGGTATCTTCTGAATTCGGAAAAATTCTCCTGTATGAATTCGGGGAAACGCTCAGCCAAGACTGATTTGTGCTGATACTGCTGATAATCAAATCCGCAGCGCCCCGGTTTGAAATGGTCAGTACAGCAGCCTTTTCCGAAAGATAGACACCGGACGCGGAACAGGCATAGCTTCCGAATTTTACATGACCTGTCACATCATCGTAGTCTATGCGGAAATATCCGTTTTCCCCCCAGCCTGTTCCCCAACTGTTTTTGGCTTTGAAAGACTGTTCCGCCTCATTGTATCCCACCAGCAGCACAGCGTGTCCGTAGGTCCAACTGATTTCGCCTTTTTTGTCATCATAGTTGTAAATGCCTCCCCGGTATGAGAGAAAGGTTCCGTCAGGGGGGACGCGCATGGATACAACCAGGGGCCCCTCCTGCAGGGCCAGCCGCAAATCATCCACGGAATGATTTTCCGCCCACAGTCCGGGCGTAGAGGTAAAGGTACTGAGTTTGAGGGTATAATCAGGATCTTTGCATCTGCTGTCACAGCTTCCGCTGTTCCCCCCATACGGATAGCAGTTCTCCGGAACCGCACCGAACTGTTTGACATGGTTCAGCACATCCCAGTACCATCCGCCAGCAGCGCAGGTAATGCCGGAAACGCAGGAAAGAAGAGCCTGTTCGGAAAGGTCAGGACTTATGGGAAAATTTGCCTGCTTTGCCAGATTTTCCACCAAAGCCACTGTGGCAAAAACCGAACAGGAATTGCAGGTTCCCTGGGATTTTACAGGGCTGTCATACGGACTCCAGTCCATACTGGCCGGCAGACTTGTCAGTCCCGGATTTTTGGGGGGCGACAAATAGGAATCCCAGTATCGCCTGACCTCATCGGGAATAATCAGCCCCATTCCGAATTCGGATACACCGTCTGCGCTGAGGGCAGGTGCGGAATCTGCTGAGGCTGCACGTCCGACTGTGTAACAACTGCTCAGGGTCAGGGACTCCGGAGCAGCAAGGATGGCCGGAGAGCCTGCAGGTTCATTTCCGAAAAAATGCACGGTTTCGCCTGTTCCGTCTGTATCCGCTCCGACTCCGGCTCCGGCAATGGTGCGGAAATAAGCTGAAGATAAAAGAGAATCAGTCACAGAGACGGACGCGCCCAGCCGATCTCCCGGTGCAGCATCACCGGCTGTGAGTTTGGCTGTCTGCGACCATGAACTGCCGTTTTTCCTGAAGATATAAGCGGCGCCGGCTCTGTTTTCCGCACCATCTGCGCCCACTGCCGCATAATTTTCAGAAAGCGACACAGACCTGCCAAAAAAAGATTGCGGTCCGCCATCTGCGGCTGTGAGTTTAGCTGTCTGTGACCAGTTGGTCCCGTTTATGGAAAAGATATAGGCAGAACCGGAGTTGGTTCCCCGGTCATCCCGTCCATGCGCGCCCACAATGGCACAGGAACCGGATATGGAAACTGAAAAACCGAAAAAATCAACTTCCTTTCGGTCTGAAGCCAGAAGTTTGCCCTGCTGAATCCATCCGCTGCCGCCATTGTAGAAAACATAGGCAGCACCCGCATCTGTGCCGTTGTCATCCCGGCCCGGAGCGCCCACAATGGCATAATCTTTGGAAACAGAGACTGACCATCCGAAATAATCCCAGGCTGTTGCATCATTGGCCCGCAGTTTGGCCTGCTGAGACCAGATTCCACCGATATTTTTGAAAACATAGGCTGCCCCCGCATCGGTTCCTTTCTCGTCATTGCGGTATGCGCCCACAATGGCCGTATCACCGGACACAGAGACACTGAAACCGAAATTGTCGTTTCTTTTCCCGTCATTTGCGGTCAGTTTGGCATGATATGACCAGAAGGGAGTGTCTGAACTGATCCGTTTAAAAATATATGCGGCTCCGCTGTTATGAACCGCTCCGTCACTGTTGCATGCGCCCACAATGGCATAATCTCCGGTATCAGAGGAAGGATCATCATACACAGCAACACTGTATCCGAAATACCCGAACGGCAGACCATCAGGCGGGTACAGTATGGCCTCCTGCACCCATGTTGTGCCGGTATAGCGGAAGATATAGGCAGCGCCAGCATTTTCTCCCATGACATCATCTTTGTATGCCCCGGCAATGGCATACTTGCCGGAAATGGAGACAGACTGTCCGAAATAATCTTTTTTGCCGCTTCCGGGTATTTTGATTTCTGAGGCATGGGCTGATATGGAAACAGAAAAGAACAAAAATATGAGGGCAACCGGATATAAGGAAAATCTGCTGTTCATTGTTTCCTCTTGTGAATGACGGACGGGCGGACGGAGCAGGTTCGCAGTCTGACCGGTGTGTTGTCATCTTTGTTTTTATGATGTGTTTCAGAACAGTTGGGAAAAAATCCCATCTCTGGGGCTTCAACCATGGCAACTCACCGGTATTTTGTCAAAATGTGAAACTTTTTTTTGTGAACATTGCAGATGCAGGCACAGCCTGCATCCGTATTTTTGAACCTGCAATTCCGCAGTCTTCTGAACTCAGGGAAAAGAAACAGATTTGATAAAACAGGAACCCCCATCATCTCCGGGGCCCGGGCCGAAATCCCGAACTGTGAACCGGACTTCATCTGTTCCTGTCAGTCCGCTGCTGTCTGTCACCAGCAAATGAAACACAAGGACAATGCCGCCGGTGGTGACGCTGGGAGCCACAACAGAGGTTTTTTTGAGAGAAGCTGATTCCAGAAAAACTGCGGAAGGCCCCGATACCTGAGTCCACCGGTAAGATTTGATGATGCCGTCCTGCGCATAGGAACCGGAACCGTCAAGCACCACGGTGCTGCCTTCATCCACTGTCCGATCCGCACCGGCATTGGCCACAGGGGGGCGAAGCCCTTCGGCAATGGTGATCACGGTCTGGGCACTGTCCTGCAGTCCCTCATTGTCCACCACTGTCAGGCGGAAAATCAGTTTTTCTCCTGGAGCATTCGGAGCAGTAAAGGAAGGTTCCGGGATGATGGGATCGGAAATCGTCACCGGGGTTCCGCTGATCTGTGCCCACAGATATGAGGTAATCCAGCCGTCTGAATCCTTTGATCCGGATCCGTCCAGAAACACCGGTTCCCCAGCCCAGACGGTCTGGTTCACTCCCGCGTCCGCAACCGGATTCTGACTCACATATGCAACGTTCACCGTCACCCGGTCAGAATCCATAAGACCGCCGCTGTCCACCACCGTAAGTTCAAAGGTGAGGGTTCCTCCTCCGCGGGGCACATCCGGGGCTGTAAAGGTCGGACTGATTTTCTTTGCATCCGAAAGCGTGACCGGAATTCCGCCGATCTGACGCCAGATATGCAGGGAGATACTGTTTTCCGGATCTGTGGAAGCGGAACCGTCAAGCCGCACTTCCTTTCCCTCTTCCACAGTTTGGTCAGCGCCTGCATTGGCCACAGGCGGCTGATTGTGGGATGACACCACATTCACTGTAACCTCTGCAGAGCTTTTGAGTCCCCCTTTGTCCGTCACCGTAAGTTCGAACCGCAGCGCAATGCCTCCGTTTCCTGTGGCAGGCGCTGTGAAAACGGGACGGACTGCCCCGGGATCGGAAAGGGAAACGGTTTTGCCGAGAATCTGCCGCCATTCATGACTTTCAATATCTGCTGCGCCATCGGGATCTGAGGAGGCTGAACCGTCCAGCGTCACCTGAACCCCTGCATTTACAGTCTGATCTGAGCCTGCATTGGCCACAGGCGGTTTATTGTCTGAAACAACATTAATGACATTGATGATAACACTGTCAGTGTCGCTCAGTCCCCCGGTATCCGTCACTGTCAGTTCAAAGATAAGGGATTCGCCGCTGGCAGAAACCGGGGGAGCAGTGAAACCGGCCTGTTTTTTCCCGGCATTGCTGAGTGTCACGGCTGTTCCGTCTGTCTGGCGCCATGACCAGGAAACAATGCCGCTGTCTGCACCGTTATCCGGATCTGTGGAATTGGAACCGTCCAGAATGACGGTATCCCCTTCCCTGACAGTCTGATCCGGGCCTGCATTGGCAAGAGGGGCACGGTTTGCTGCCAGGCGGCGAACGGTTATGGTAACCATATCCGAGTCCCACTGACCGGCTGCATCTGTCACGGTGAGCATGAATGTCAGTTCCGCTTCGCC
>CAZDIU010000017.1:0-36498 GCA_964505535.1 uncultured Desulfobacterales bacterium
ATGCGGTTGCCAATTTCCGGATAATGGTGGAACGGGTGGAAAAGATGGCCGAAGCCATGAAAGCCACTGTGGAAGTCGGGGGGAAAACTGCCGCAATTGTTGAAAGTATAACCAAAAATGCTTTTCAGACCAATCTGCTGGCACTGAATGCTGCCGTGGAGGCGGCTCATGCGGGCGAAACAGGGGCCGGATTTGCAGTGGTTGCAGAGGAAGTCAGAAACCTTGCGCTTCATGCCGCAGCCGCAGCCGGTGATGCCACAAAACTGATTGCAGAAACCCAAAAGAGGATTGGCGAAGCCTGGGAATCCGGACAGATGGTCACGCAGGTTATGGAAAAGAATACGGAAATTGTTCAGCAGGTGAAAATCCTCATTGATGAGGTCTGTGCAGCTTCCGGAGATCAGGCAAGGGGAATTGAGCAGATCAGCACGGCTGTGGCTGAAATGGATAAGGTTGTTCAGGAGAATGCGGCCAGCGCGGAAACGGCTGCCACCTCCTCGGAGGAAATGAATGCACAGGTGAAACGGGTCAGACGGCTGATTGGGGAACTGACAGCGTTGATAAACTGAAGGCAATGCCGTTTCTTAAGTAAAAATTCCCCTCCCCCGGCCGGAGGGGCGCCTTAAGGAAACGGCATTGAAACTGAAGGAGCGGAAGCAAAAACTGTTTGGAAAACCGGACAATGTGTTTTATACCCGGATATTGTCATGCGGATGGGATATTTTTTGTGGGATGAACAAAACAGCAGGAGGTATCATGAAAGCAAAGAGGAAGATGTCTGTCGTAAGTCTTCTGTGTGTTTTTCTGTTTCATGCGGCTGTGTTTGCGGCTGATAAGGGAACTTTTTCCACAGCGCCGAAAAGCAATGAGGGGAAAAAGTGGCGGGTTGGATATTATGAGGGTGGTGATTATATTGATTATCAGACAATTATCATTGCCACAGTGGAGGGACTGACTGCTTTGAAATGGATCGAAAAGCCGGAGATTCCAAAGCAGGAGGGAAGCCAGACAAAGGAACTCTGGAAGTGGCTGTCAGCCAATGTCAAAAGTGATTATATTGAATTTGTTGCAGATGGACATTACAGCGCAAACTGGGACAAGGAACTCCGTCCCAGGATGACTGAGGAGATATTTAACCGCCTGAGCACGAAAAAGGATATTGATCTGATCATTGCAGCCGGAACCTGGGCAGGCCAGGATCTTTCCCAGGGGCTTGGTGCGGGCAGATACAAAACCCCGACAATGGTAATCTCCACTACGGATCCCATCGGATCGAAAATCATCAAAAGTGCGGAAGATTCCGGCAATGAATACCTTCATGCACGGGTGTCTCCCATGCGCTATGCCCGGCAGATTCAGCTTTTTCATGAGATTACAGGATTCAAAACCCTGGGGATCGCGTATGAGAACAGCGAAACCGGCAGAAGCTACGCGGCTGCGGACCTGCTGGAGAAAGCTGGGCAGGAACGCGGATTTCAGATCATCCCCTGTTATACGCAAAGTGATGTTCCGGATCAGAAAACAGCCGAAGACAGTGTGAAACAGTGTTTTGAGGAACTGGGGAAAAAGAAAGTGGATGCTCTTTATGTCTCCGTACAAAGGGGCGTGAACAAAAAAAGCATACCGGATTTGGTGAAAATAGCCAATGCCCATAAAATTCCCACCTTTTCCCAGTCAGGCTCCCAGGAGGTCAAATACGGATTTCTCATGAGTCTTGCACAGACTGCCGGGTTCAAAGCATCGGGAAATTTTTATGCTGAAACAATGGCGAAAATATTCAGCGGCGCAAAACCCGGCCAACTGGATCAGGTGCTTGAAGCGCCCCAGCGGATTGCCATCAATGAAAAAACCGCGGAACTGATTGCGTTTGAGATGCCCATTGAATTTATTGAAGTGGTGGATGAAGTGTACAGGGAAATAGCAGTGCCTGAAACTGAGGGAAATTAAACTTCTTAATGTACCGCCTGTGTCCAGGTGTCAGGTTTCGGGTGTCAGGGGCAGACACTGAAACCTGAACACTGAAACCGGTATATCAGCAATTTTGAAATCCCTAAGTAACTGATGTTATGCCAATTCGCCATTGAATTTATGCAATATATTCTGCCTGTTCCTCAGGAAAACCGGATTTTTCAAAAAAAATCCGGTTTTTGCAACGCACAGATTCAAGACCGGCAAGTACTGCCCGGATTCCTGCAGGCAGCGGAAACACATCCTTACTCTCCAGAATTCAGTCCTGACCGTCCCCCCGCTGTTTTCTGATGCTGATGACCAGGCGCGTGCCCCCATCCTCCCAGTGAAAGATGTCGGAAAAATGCCGGATGATGAACAGCCCCCTTCCGGATGTCCGGATTACGTTTTTGGGGCACTTGGGATCATATATCTGCTGGAAGTCAAAGCCGTTCCCCTGATCCTGAATTTCCAGGTGGAAATCATTTCCATACCGCCAGCGGATACAGATGGTTTTGCTTTTATCCTCCCGGTTTCCATGTTTCCATGCGTTTACACAGGCTTCTGAAAGCACAGAGCGCAGGGCCATATCCTCCATGCTGAATTTCCGTTTTTTCAATTCCCCGGATATTTCCATATAAAGCGCCTGTATGCAGTCATTTAACGTATCCAGACTGTCCGGCACCAGTGTTCTTTCAAACCGGTGGGCGCTGTTTTCAATTTCCAGCCCCACAAGGGTGACATCATCCGGAAACGCCCGTTGGGACAGAGGGATCCGCTGCATGTCAGCGGATTGGGGAACCCGGGTGAAAATGCCATAAATCAAATCAGACACACTGCTGTCAGGCGACTGAAGGATCATATCCGCAAAAGCGTCCCGGAGATTCTCAAAGGGGGTTGCATTCCTTTCAGTCCCGGCAAAAATATCGCTCAGTCCGTCTGTGTAGAGAATCAGCCTGTCTCCGGTTTTCAGGCAGTGTTTTCCTTCGGAAAAGCGCTTTTCAGGCAGAATCGGGATCGGCAGATTTCTTCCGGCAGCGCCATGTTCAGGCAAAGCGAAAATTCTGTTTTCGCGAATCAGAAAAAAACGGGGATGGCCTGCCGAGACATAGCGAAGTTCCAGGGTCTGATGATCGAGCATGGCTGTAAGGGAAGTAAAAAACTCCTGGGTTTTGAAAACTCCGGATTGGCAGATTTCCCTGTTCAGCCGGCGTACCATTTCCCCGGGTGTGAGACAGGGCGATCCGTCCACGATACGGTGATGGATGAGATCCGTGACAATGCTTCTGAGAATGCACCCCACCTGATGACCGGACTGATCTTTCACACTGATCAGGGTATTGGGGCCGCGCGTCTCAGCAGGATTCAGATTCCGGATGAAATAGTGATCACCTCCCTCTTTGTAACAGGGAAGATAGACGGCATCGGAAAAAAGATGGATACCGGGGGAAAGAGCTGTGTTCCGCGGGGGAATACCGTTGACCATGCCAAGAAGATGTTTTGCCAGATCTATGCTGATTTCCTGCTTTTTTAAGAGATTGCGTATATCTGTAATATCCAGAAGGCTTTGCACAATATATCTTCTGTCTTTGACAGCCATCTGATGCACAGAGCGCCGCACATGAATGTTTTCACCATTTTTTGTCTGCAGCGCATATTCATCCTCCACAAATCTCGACTCGGGGTCAGACATCTCATCATGGCTGCGAAGTTCATAAAAATCTTTTCCAATCAAATCCTCTTTTTCATATCCCAGCAGTTGCAGGGAATAGGGATTTGCATCTGTAATCCGATAACTTTCCGGTTCAATGATCATCAGACTGGTCTGAGCGGCCGACATGATGGCTTTGAGATAAATTTCTCTTTCCCTGAGTTTTTCCTCAGCCTCTTCACGGGCTTTTTCCGCTTGTTTTTTTTCTGTGATGAATTCAATGAAGATAATCATGCCGCAGATATCCCCCTTTGCATCTTTCAGGGGATAAAGTTCCCGGTTCACATAATCCATCGAACCGTCAGTGTGAGGATACTCCTCGTCAGCATTTTTCACGGTTTCTCCGCAAAGACAGCGGAGGTGCTCCTCTTTCCAATGATCCGGAATATCTCTCAGCACATCATAGTGAAAACATCCTCTCAGGTCTTTTTTCTTTATGCCAAGATCACTTACCCAGCGGCGGCTGTGGGCTATGTAATGCATCCGGGAATCCAGCATGGCCACAGCAGCCGGTGTGTTTTCGATAAAAATCTGCAGAAGGCCGCGGATATGATCCATTTCCCGGTAAGCCAAACGGAGTTCCTGCTGGCTGTTCCAACTGATGATCAGGGAACTCACCAATGCCAGCAGTTCCCGGATCTGAACCGGTTTTTTCATGAAATACACATCCTTTTTCAGGTTTTTCATCAGTTCCTCATGGCTGATGTCCTCGTAGGATGTGATGAGAATAATGAAAACATCCGGATCAATGGCACGGACAGCCTGCGCGGTTTCAATCCCGCTCAGGGAATCCATTCTCATATCCAGGATGCACAGGGGAATCCTTTTCCCCTTTTCAAATTCATCACGGAACAAATCCAGCAGCGGTGCACCGTCTGCAAATATCTGCAAGTCAAGGGGAATCTGCATCTGCGGGGAATTGCTGAAATATCCGCAGATGCCTTTGGCAAAATATTCCCGGTAAAGGTACTGCTGTATCAGATCATCCTCTGCTATCAGAATCCGGGTATTGAATCTCCATGTCCTGTTTTCTTTTCCGATCAAAACGCGTTCCCTTATTTTCTGCTTACCATTCCTGTCAGTTCCTCCATATATGCTTTCAGGTGCATGGCCTGCGCACTGAGCTGCTCGGAAGAGGCCGTGAACTCTTGAGAATTGGCTGCATTCTGCTGGATGACCCTGTCCATTTCTGTCACACCCTCACTGATCTGCGCAATGCTGCGTGCGATTTCCCGGCTGGCCTCTGTAATGGAGCTGGTTTTGTCTCCCATGACAGTGGCTGTTGAAACAATCTCTTTGAAATCCTGGTTCATGGTTCTGATGTCATTTCCGGATTCGCTGACTCTTTTCACCGTTATATCCAGCAGATTCTGGGTGTCTTTGGCGGCTTCGGATGTCTTCCCCGCCAGGTTTTTCACTTCTTCGGCAACCACGGCAAAACCCGCTCCTCCCTGACCCGCGCGTGCCGCCTCAATGGCCGCGTTCAGAGCCAGCAGACCAGTCTGAAACGCGATTTCATCTATGGTTTTCATGAGCTGGCTCATCCGTCCGCTGTCATTTTCAATCAGCCGGATTCTTTCGGTCAGTTCCACCAGGGTTTTGACGGTTTTGACAGATATTCTGATGTTTTTGTTCATCAGAATGCCTGCACCGTCTGTCATGGCCGAGGCGGATGCGCTGGCAGAGGTCATCTGGGTGAGAGATGCGGATGCCTCCTCTGCTGCGGCAGCCTGCTCGGACGCTCCTTCCGAAAGAGTCTGACTGGCCGATGCAATCTGACCCGCAGCGGAAGACACTATCAGAACACTGTCTTTGAGACCGATGATAATCTCCCGCAAAGGCCGTTCAATTTCTGCGGCCAGGAAAAGCGATATGGCAAAAAAGGCAGCAAGAGAGAGCAGACTGATCACGGATATCCAGTACTGCAGATTTTTTTTTGACGCAATCCCGGCTGCAAGAAATGTCTGTCTGATTTGCCTGAGTTCCTCTTCATCCGCACAAAGACAGACTGCGCCGATGTCTTCCTCCTGAAAAGATTTGATTCCGGAGCATATGGAAAGAAAATTTCTGCCGGAAACACGCAGGGAGATGCGCAGGGGTTCTCCGGCCCGGTATATCCTTTCGATTGTTTCCGGAGGAATCGCAAGCAGTTCAGCCGCTTTTTGGGCGTTTTCCATATCCGGAAACCCCGCATGAACAGCAGGAACATTATCTGAATAAACCGCGCTGGCAATTCCTGTGGAACGGTAGAAGGACAGAAGGGGTTCTGTGTATGAATTCAGAATCCTGCCTGCAATCAGAATGGCAATGGGATCTCCGAAATCATCTTTGATCATTTTTCCTGATGCAAAACTGATAAGGCTTTTGTCTTTTGCAAATTTTTCCGGCAGCCGAAAGGCGTTCGCAAAACCGCTGTCATGCTGTGCAATGAGAAAGGGGATTTGGGGGGATTTGGGCTGGAATTCCTGTCTATTTTTTTCTTTCCATATATCCCATGACCGAAAATACTCCTCAATCCGCTGAATATCCACATTCGCGCCTGTGTCCGAAGGCCAGGACGCAATATGATGTCCCTTCAGATCAAAAATTACAGCATAATCAAATTCCGTGCGGAATGTTTCAAGGGCATGATTGAGGTAGGTAATCCGGAATTCTTCAATGCCTTTGATGAGTTCCGGTTTGGCCGCCAGTTCCCCTGCGGTTCTGTCCACCTCCCTTCCGATGCTGAAAATCTTTTCACGGAACATATTGTGCTGCCCGGTCAGATTCCGGTTGATCAGATCGGCAGCACTTTCTGAAATGCTTTGCGACTGTTTGCTGAGGGTGTCATTGAGTTTTGCACTCATTACCAGAAAAATGACTGACAGAATCAGTACACCGGCCATGCAGAAGCTGATCAGAATCTTGAATTTTATTCTTTTCAATCCCGCCCCCTTCTGAAAATGTTTTTCATCAATATTATGGATTCTTTATATTCTGCCTCCTTTGCAGGGCTTTGTGACAGTGCCATTGCGTAGGCAGGCAGACATTTTTTTCCGTTCCCAGATTCTGTCTTCATTTCCATCTTCCGGCCATGATTCCCAATACCAGTGCAGGCATTCCGAAAAAGAACAGATGGCTGTTCGCGGCTGCGATCCAGGTCATGGGCTGTCCCATGACCGGGACCAGTCCCATTGCATTGCTCCAGGCGATGAACCAATGAGTGATGTGCATCCAGGCCAGTCCGTGCAGAAGCAGTTCCAGAACATGCCCGGCTTTCCTCCGTTCAGAATCCCGCACAGTTGTCCGCCAAATCCGGATTTGTCCCGTGCATTCAAGCAGGGTGAAAACACAGGCCGCCTGCACAAGCATCAGCAGCATTCCGGTCAGTCCTCCGAATTTGTGCAGAACAAAAGCTGCGATAAAATCGTTCTGGACTACCGGCAGATTCATGATCTGTCCGTTTTCTCCCGCGAAACCTGTTCCAAGCCACCGGCCATGCCCGCTCAGTTTCATGGCGCGGATGACCTGATCCCCGGTATGGGGATGCAGTCCGGGATGCGCCCATACACGGAAACGATCCTGATGGGGAATCCAGCCCGGCAGTCTGTCAGAATGGTGAAAAATTCCCCATAAGGCAAGAACCGCTGCCATAATCATCAAAAAAACAGATATCCTTATCACACGGAAACTTATGCCTGTCCTGAAATCTGTTTCCTGCGGATTTTCCAAAAATCTGTCCTTCCAGGGATGGGGAGCGATTTTCCATAACCATGAGAGCATGAAAACCGCCATAATCAGCATGGGGGAAATGTCCCGAACGCCCACCAGCACAAAAATTACCGTCAGGCCGATGAGCAGCAAGGTTCTCAGAAATCCGAAAATCAGGGGCGCAGGATTGGAACTGAGCTGCTGCGAATCCATCTGCCGGAGTTCTGCAAGGTGCATTCCGGTGAATGCGGCTGTGAAAACCAGCAGGATTTTTGCCAGTTCCGCAGGCTGCATTCCGCCAAAACCCTGTTCACTGCCAAAACCCAGTTGCAGCAGGAGCAGTCCAATTCCCGAAACCGTCAGGGCAATACGCAGAACTGTCCAGAAAAACGTGCGTCCCGTGGAAAAGGCTGTCCATATTTCCATGATTCTCTGCACCGGAATCAGCGCGAAAAGCGGCACTGCCCAGCCAAAAAGAGAAAGAGCCAGGGCATGTTTGCTCACAAAATCCGTCCAGCGCAGATTGTCTGCACCCAGAGCCAGTTGGGTCAGAATCAGGGTTCCGGCCCCGGCCAGAAAAAGAGCCGAATTCCAAAGACGTCCGGATGCTCCCTGCAAATATTCGGTCTGCAGCAGAACCATGCTGGCCCAGCCCCATGCAATCCATGTCATCAGCAGAAGAAATGTCAGGCTGCATTCTCCGCGTATTTTCCACACAAGCATGGCAAGAGGAATCATCAGCACGGCAAAGAAAACCGGCACTGCCCGAAAAAACGGATTGGCAGAAGAAGCGGATCGGAATCTCTGCATTGTCTTTTCATTCCGGTATGTCAGAACAGATAGAATCAGCCCTGCTGCAAGAATGCCCAACAGCCATTTTGCAGGAATGGGCGGGAAAAAGGATTTTCCTTCATCCATGCGCATGGACGTTTTGCTGTAATGCAGGGTGATATTTCCATATCTGACTTCCAGTGCTTTGTCATCCCAGGGCTGCACATCAGTTCTCTGCACAGGAGTGAGCCGCAGGATATGTTCATTGAAATTTAGCTGATAATAAGTGCGTCCCAGAATCACGCGGGAGACGGTTCCCTTTTCCCCTTTCAGGCGTAAAGACATCTGACTGAACCGAAGGGGAGACTGACCGGGACGCGTCATATGCACGGGTGTATCCGTGTTTCCGGGGCCGATGAAAAATTTTCCCTGATACTGATACACCCAAAGAGATTCCGGCATGTTGGCACCCGTCAGTTTCCACCGATCCGGACAGTTGAGACCTCCGCCCAAAGAGAAGATACGGATTTCCTGATTTTTCCACCGGTCAAAATGCTGCATGAGAAAACAGCGCAAACGGAGCCGGAAATGATCCCAGAATGACCAGTGCGCGTCATAGAGATTTTCTCCTTCGGGAAAATGCAGTTTTCCGTTTTCCCATGCAAGTGTGCGGTTTTCCTTCCGCTCCCTGAGTTCCAGTGCTGTATCTGCCCGGATGACTTCAATTTCCGCATTTCCCAGTGTGATAAGATCACCGGGCATGAGTTCCCATCTTTTCAGAAAAAGTGTGGAATGTTTATCGGTCTTCACATCCACACGGCGATGTCTGGCAATATTGCTGATTTCCCAAATATTTTGGGGTTTCTGGGGAATGAAGCGGATTTTCAGATGATGATCTTCCGCAGATCGCGGACCTTTGTTCTGTCCCAGATTCTCCCTGCCCAGAATGAATTCACCCGGCTGGGTTCCGGCATTGATTTCAATAGATTGGGGAATTTTCACCAAAGGGGCATTGCGGATCAGCAGAATTCCTGCCGCGAGGAAGAAAAAAAGCAGTGTGGCTGTGAGAATCCACTGGCGGGAATTTGTATCCATTGCTGTCATTTGGCCGCTCTTTCACTTCGTCTTTTATTGATTGCTGTTTCCATTTCTTCAATGGATACAGGATTAGCCAGCGCCCTGTGTCTGAGCTTTCCGAAAAGAGATGTTGCAGATTTTTTCCCATCGGATGCAATCTGTTTCCGAGTGTCAGAACGGAATATATTTTCTTTTTTCATGGCAGTCATTCCAAAATGATTCGTGCAATGGGTGTGATTCGTGGCTGAAAAGCAGAGCCGCATTTTCCTTTGCATCCTGCACAATACACTCAATCTGTCCGGCCACGTCATCAGACAGCCATTCATTTCCGCACAGGGAACAGACAGTGGCCGGAACATTTTTTATAACAACAATCATCTCTTTCATATCCGCTGTGAAAGTCATAAACCCCTGTTCTTTTCTTCCGCCGCAGAGCGGACAGCGATCCGGTGAATTATGAATCATTCCCATATTTCCCCTGCTCAAAGCCTGACTGATTCCTTCGTCATTCCGGCGTAAGTCGGAATCCAGTTGGTTCAACCAGTTCTGGATACCGACTTTCGTCGGTATGACGATAGTAATGTCAGGATGACGGTAGTGCGTAACGTAAATAAGTCACTTGGATTTCTCTCTGTAAACACGATCAAGCATATCTGCAATGACCGGCGCGGCCACACTGCCGCCGGTGTCGCTTCCTGTGCCGTGCGCGTGACTGATCATGCAGGCAAAGGACAAAGGCGGGAATTCCGGTTTGTTTTCCGTTTTTTCATGCCAGCCCGTAAACCATGCTGTGAAATACTCCCGCTGTTTTCCAATATTGGCAGTACCGGTTTTGCCAAAAACACGGTCGCGGATTTCCGGATATTTGGCAAAAGCCTCTGCCGCAGTTCCTCCGCGTTTGGGAACGGCTGCCATGCCTTCACGCAGGAGTGCAAGATTTCCTGCCTTCAGTTTTGGGGATTGGGATTTCTTTTTTTTATCCCACTGAATCAGAAAAGGATTCACCACAGCACCGTTTCGGATCGTTGCTGCCACCCGTGCCATCTGCAAAGGCGTGGCTGTTGCACCCTGTCCAATGGAATTCTGCGCCAGTATCCATGTGAGCGATCCGTTTGGATTCATCAGATCAGGTTTTCCGGTATTGCCAAATAAAACATCGCCTTCCCTTTCTTTTTCCGGGTTTCTGCGCAGGGCAAATTTCACATTTTCCGGTGCAAAAGCCAAATCCATTGGCAGTTCTCCAAATCCCAGTTCCCGCGCGGTCTGCACCAGATGAAAATCCGGAATATCCGGCTTTGGCTGCCCCGAGAGCCGGTTCTGCATGGCAGTGTCATATGCTGCCGCATCTTTTCCGTCTGCAAGCAACGCAAGTCGGACAAACCAGACATTGATGGAATCTCGGACAGCCTGACGGAGTCCCACAAGATTTTTCTATTGATTTGCCGGATTTTTTGCAAAGGCATTGCCAATGGCAATGTTTTTGAAATTGGGAATGGAGTGATCTGTTCCCGGAGATACGCATTTTTCCGCAGACGGCGCATAAGCCGTGCAGTTAAGGGAAAGCCCTGTGTTTTTTTCAAATCCGTTTTGGGGATAACCGCTGAGAAAATTGGAAATGCTTTCATCATTTTCAGCCGCAGTCATGGCAGCCAGAGCAGTGATTGGTTTGAATGTGGAACCGGGCATATAATCCTTGTCCACGCCCTGCCACCCGCGCACCTGCATGGGATTTTTCATCGGATAGACTTTGGCAAAAGAGGCCAGATCCCAGGGATGAACGCCCATTGGCGGCAGAGGATATCCGGCTGCGGCCACAATCGCGCCGGTTTCCGCATTCAGCACCACCACTGCGGCTTTTCTGTCATCCATATGGGTATGAAATTCCCTGATTTTTTTCTCCAAAGCCTTTTGTGCAGCTTCCTGAATGCGGCTGTCAATGCTCAGAAAAATGTCCGTATCCGTGCCATGTGCATGATGGAGCAGATTCCACAGGGCAAAACGGGTTTTTTCTCCGGTTCCCACCAAAGGCACCAGACCGAGCTGCTGACATTTTTCCGTGGGATTTCCCTTTTCATCTGTGAGTTGAACTTTGTCTGAAGTGAATATGCGGACAGGAGCGGAAGCCAGCGCAGCTTCCGGCGGTTCAGGGCGGAACCAGGTGAAAACCGCCTGATCATTTTGGATTGTTTTTCTGATGAGAAGTCCGGCCACTTCTGTTTTACTGTTTTTTATGGGAGCCACTTTGATGTGCAGGGAATGTTTGCCGGGTTTTAAGGAAATCTGAAACGCGTCCGCCTGATCTGCGGTGCAGTTTTCTGTCTTGGGATCACAGCAGGGTTCGGGGTTTTGAAATTCTGCTGACAAAGGCAAAACAGGTTTTCCAATGATTTGAACTGTGACAGGCGCAGTGCTTTTGACTTCAATTGCAGTGCGGAATTCCACTGGTTCCGACAGACTGAAAGCAGTGAGCCAGTCCGTGTATCCGGGCGTGAGTCTGCCCTTGTTCACATAACCGAAATCTTCCGGAACCAGATTTCCCGTGCGCATGAACTGCCATTCCGGATGCCCACTTTCATAAGCCTGCCACTGACAGACCGGCTGCTCTGCTGTTCCGGGCCGGCTGTCCCGTATGGCTGCTATAAAACGGGTTTCATTCCACACACGGATTTGGGTTCGAATCACATTGCCGGGCGGAGAATGATACAGGGCTTTGAGCAGTTTTTCCTGCTTTTTCAGTTCTTCCGCATTTGCCAAATCCGGGTTTTGGGCTTTCTGTATCAGAATATAATCCGGGGGACTGAGTTCCAGCCGGTCATCCGGCAGTGCAGTGATGAGTCTGTTTTCCCAAAGTTCAAGGAACAGTTTTTCATCTTCCATTTTTTCAGAAACAGTTTTATTGGTCTGCTGTGATGCAGGTTCCGCAGAAACAGAATCTGCCATCTGTCCGGGAATGAACTGCTGCTGCAAAACACTCAGCCGAAAGGCCATGAAAGACAGCAGTGTGCATAGGATAATAAGAATGGGAATGTCTTTTTTTTTCATTGGAAAACCATTGGTTCCCCGTCATTCCGTTGAAAAACGGAATCCAGTGTTAAAACTGTAATCACTCTGCTGCCTCCCATTTTTCACCCACTGGAGACACAATATCACCTACAAAAGCTGTTTTACGGAGATATTCAAGTTTTTTTCTTGCAGCCTGAATGGAATAATCCGGAGGTACCAGTCTGGCAATTTCCCTGCCTTCAAAAGTTACAGAGATTATGTCACCGGCCTGAATTTTTGTCCAGATAAGGTATATTTTGGGGTATATCAATGATAGCAATATGTTCCATAATATCTCCTTTTGAATTTTTTACAGATTGGGTGTTACGCAGTACGAAATTTGTGTCTTCGTGGCAGATGGAACACCCATCACACAAAGCGCAGCAGATAGGGGCCTATCAGCAGGCAGTCATTGGGATCGGCCATCACCTCTTTTTTCTGCCAGGGCATGAGAGTGTATTTGAGATTGCGATCTTTGTCCAGAACATAAAAAGCTGTGCTGCCTTTTTCCATATAAACGGCCAGTTGATCTTTGCGGAGTGCCACTTTTGCATGTTCGCCGGAAATGCCGATATGTCCCAGCGTGGCATCCGGCTTTTCTTTGCCCGGCTGCCATTTCAGGCTGCGGGGCTGTGTGAGATAATCCAGACGCAGATCGGATTCTGCCACGTTTCTTCCCAAAAGCAAACCTTCCTCATACACAGGAATGAAACGGGGTTCGGGCAGCAGAAGAATGGCCAGATACTGATCCGGCAGAGGAGAGGGTATCAGATGAAAGATCAGGTCGTTTATATCCGGCAGAGTGAATGGCAGTTTTTTTACGGAAAAGGATTCTTTTTCTCCGCTTCTGCGCCAGAATATCTGATTTTCACGCAAAGCAGCGGAAAATATCAGCAAATCAGGTTCTTTTACATTTCCCCCGTGATTCTGCGCAGGATGGCCGTTTTTGTCCATGCGCAGAGTCCAGCTTTCCAGTCCCGGCACAAATTCGGGCCGGATCAGGGCTATGCCTTCCAGCACGAGCTGATGCCGGATCATGCCGGGAATAATGGTTCTGCCCCGCTGAAAACTGAGGAGAAAATCCGCACCCGGAATCTTTTCTGTCTGACTGTTCTGCTGATTTTCCTGCATTTCTGCACTCACTGCTTCCATGCGGATCAGCAGCAGTTCCGGCCCCTCATTTTTTTCTTCAGATGCCGGGCATTCATCCCGGAACAGAATTTCCCTTGCATCTCCTGTACCGCTTCCCTGCAATCTTTCCACAAATCCCGGACATCCAAAACCGTCTTTTCCCTCTGGATCCCCCAGATTGAACCAGATATTTCCTTTGCCGTGGGAAAACCATGCTTTCTGACCCTCTTCTGTTTCCGGAACCCGCAAAGCCGCAAATTCCGGTTCCGCGCCCAGCAGAACAAACTGCTGTTTTTCATACAGGCCCGCAGGACGCACAATCCGCTTTCCCTGTTTCCAGAAAATCCAGTCCGGCAGAGACTGCCACTGTTTTCTGTCTTTGCATTTCAGGCTTATTTTTCCTGTGACCCGGTCTTCTTCGCGGGGAATGAACACGCCCCATCCGAATTGGAATATGACTTCGTCTTTTTTCAGATATTTTTCATCCAACGGCATGACAGCATAGGAAGGCTCTCTTTCTGCCACCAGAAGATCCCCGAAATCAGCCGCATGAAGCCGGGAAAGGTTGTCACAGAGCATTTCTGTTTTTTTCCAGGGCAGTTGCATGTCCTGATGCCATACGGAAAAGGGAATCCACACAACCGCATCTGTAAACACTTTTTTCTCTTCTGTCTGCCACCCGCGGGAATCTCTGCCGATAACCGTTGCCCTGTGCATATTCAGCGCATCCTGCAGACGCAGACCGGTGCTGCCTGTGCTGTTTTCCGTGATCTGTTTTCCTCCGCCATAAAGGGAATTCCACAAAGGTGAAGGATCAAGCGGATTTTCCACATGGCACAGTTTCAGGGTAAAGAGTCTTTCATCTGTTCCCAGCCAGGGGGAGGATGGGGTGATTCTCATTTTTCCGAATATTTTGGAGAGCATGACGGGTTCTTTCTGTATGTTTTACGCAGCAGTTCTGATTGCAGTCAGATATGTGAATTTCTCTTTTTTTGCGGCTTGAATGATTTCTTCCGGATCAAAAGCCGGAAATTCACTTTCATCAGCGTTCATTCCTGGCAAAAACTGATTTATCAGCCAGTTCCATCTCCGTTCCTCTTCCCGGCGAAAATCCTGGCGGATCAGATCCCGCACATACTCACCCGCAGATTCATACAGACTGCCGGGGCCGGACTGCTGTTCAATGAACTGTTTCAATCTTCCAAAAATTTCAATGCGTAAAACTTCTGACATGGAATCTCTCCTGTATTCTGATATTATGATTCCCTGTCATCCCGGAGCAGGCCGGAATGACAGACAGCAGCTTTTTCAGATTTTGTTTTTACCACATTTCATATTTCCTATGCAACTGTATATGAAAAAAACAGAGAATCCCCATTGTCTGAACCCGGATTTTCAGGATTTTCGGATTAACCCGGATTTTTTGCTTCATTCCTGGCGGACAACTGCAGGGATTTTTTTAAGAAAGGATTTCAGAAACTGCAGGAATTTCAGAAAGAAAAAAATCCTTTCTTAAAAAAATCCCTGCAGTTATCATATGAATCAGGGATTCAGACAGTTGACATCCTCTCATTCCCTGTAGTAAAAGATTCTCCATGATAGAAAAAGGCACAGTCATCTCTCTGGAAAAGGGAAAATACGAAATCACGGAGCGCATCGGCGAAGGGGCTTACGGCGTGGTGTGGGAAGTCCGCAGGATTCCGGAAGGGCAGATTTTTGCGCTGAAAACCGTGCAGATCCGTGATGAAAGAGGAATATATTCTTTTCACCAAAAAGATGCGGTCATCAAAAAACTGGAAATCGAGATCGCTTTTCTGAAAAATTTTTCCGCAGAGGAAGCCCTTGCCCATCATATTGTTCCCCTGTTCGACAGCGGAATTTATGAAGAAAAACCGGTCATGGTCATGATGCGCTGTGACCATAATCTGAATACGGTTTACAATGAACGGTGTATAAATTCTCAAACCTTTCCCTTTGACGCACAGACCTTTCTCGGCTGGATTGCACAGACCGCCAAAGCCCTGGTGAAAATCCATTCCACACAGCCAAAAGACAAATCCGAAGACAAAATATATGCGCTCCGTGACCTGAAATTTGACAATGTTCTGTGTAAAGACAATAAACTGTATCTTTCTGATTTCTGATAAAACAGATAGAACTGAAACCCGGTGAGGTTGGCGGACTGACAGGGAACGAAATGCAGAGTCTGCGGGAGAATCTGTGGCGTCTGCTCAATCCGGGCGGAGGAACCATTGGATTGGGGGTTGAAAAAATCTGTACTTTGCCGGATACGGATTTTCTTGTCACGGAACTTTGCAGTCTGACCGAATCCATGCTGGCCCCCCGTTCGGAAGACCGTCCCTCATCAGCACGGGTGCTGGAAAAGGCTGGACAACTGCTGGATTTTCTTACCCCGGAACTGGTGGAACTGCGAATGGAAATCCCTTCGCCCCTGTCTTTCGGGAAAAAGCAGAAAGTCTATGTGCAGGCCGTGGGAAAAGGACTGCCCTACAGCGGAAACTGGCTGAATCTGGGCATAAATGAGGAACCGGTTACTGCGGAATTCCGGCCTGTGCCCGATCCTGAACCATTATACGATAATGTCTGGGAATTTGACCTGCCGCCTTTTGATAAAGAGGGAAAGCAGGAAATCGAAGTTTTTGCCATTGTGCATCATGAGAAAATTTCCTGTGTGCAGACCGTGGAAGTGGCGGCATCTGCGGAGCAGTTGTGGCAAAAGGGGCTGTATGCTTCGGCTTTGATCAAAAAACCGGATAAAGACTGGCTGAATGCACTTGATCGGAGAGCAGAAAAGGAACCGGCGTTTGAAGAGGAATACCTGAAGATTTTGGCGCAGGTGCGGAAAGAGCATCCGGAAAATAAGGAGATAAATCTTCGTTACTGGCCTTTGCTGCATAAAATTGAAACGTCCCGTCATTCCGATGATATTTCCCGTCATTCCGTTGAAAAACGGAATCCAGACACTCACAATTCCCGTCATTCCGTTGAAAAACGGAATCCAGAACAGTCCGCCGGTCTGGATTCCGACTTTCGTCGGAATGACGGGAAAAAAAATGACAGGAAAAAAAATATCGGCAAATGGATTGCCGCTGCTCTGTGCCTGATTGTCCTGTGTGCGGGCGGGTGGTCGGCTGTCCAATCCCATGAGAAGATTATTGCATATATAAAACAGATTATTGCATCCAAAACTTCGGAAACGCCTCCGCCTGATCCGGTGGAAGAAAAACGGAAAGCTGCCCGGCAACTCTGGAAAACTGTTCAGGAGCATCTGCAATCCGGCAATATGGAAAAGGCAGAAAATCTGCTGTCTGAAAAGAAATCCGAATTGGAGATTCTGCCGGAAGCTGCGGAAAAAATTCCCCTTCTGGAAGAATTTTTAGTTTTTTATGACAAAGCTGAAAAAGCCGGCAAAGCCAAAACTTCCAAAGATCAGGAAAAGATTGTCAGCGATTATAAAAACGCTTTGGAAATCTGTGAAAAACTTTCCCTCTCCGGACTGCGTGATGCGGTATCGGGCAGATTGAAAAAAGCCGAATCTGTGCGGGACAATCTGCTGGCTGCGGAGAAAAGGGAGCGGGATCGGATAGCCGAACAGAAACGCATTGAGGAAGAAAAACGGAAAAAGGACGAGGAAGAACGCTTAAAAGCCGAGGCCGAACAGCAGCAGAAGCGCACTGATGCCGAAAATCAGTATGCAGAGATTGTAAATACTGTAAACGCAGGAAAATGGCCGGAAGCCGCAACACTGATTTCCGATAAGCGGGATCTGCTGAAAACCTGGCTGGACAGCGAAAAATACGGTCATATGAAGGATTTGGAGTCCTTTTTCGGACAGGCGGCGGATGCGGAAAAACTCCGTGCCAAAAGCAGTTTTGACACTCCCGAAGACTTTGCCCCGGTGCTGTCCCTGTATGAAAAGGCAAAACAGACAGGCGTGAAACTGCCTGCCGAGATTAAACTGATCGCCCGCATTCAGGGAAAAATGAAGGAACTCACGGACAGACGGGATGAACTGCTTGCAAAAATCCAAAAGGAGAAAGAGGAGGAGGAACGCAGGCAGAAACAGAATCAGGCCGAAGGGATTTATGCCAATATTATCCGTTCTGTAAAAAACGGAGACCGGGAAACAGCCGAAAACGCCATTTCCGGCAACAGGAATCTGCTCAGCACGTATCTGGATAAAAGCAAAGCCGGGCATATCCGCAATCTGGAAAACTTTTGGAAGTATCTGGATGAAGGAGACGGGCTTGCCGGGAAAAGGCCGGAAACGGAAAAAAACCTGAAAGCCGCTGCAGATGCCTATTCCAATGCGGAAACAGTTGCCAAAAACCTGTCCGGAATCGTTTCTTTGGGAGACAGTGTTTCGGGAAAACGGAAAAATGCCGAAACAAGGCGGAATGAACTGCTGGCGGCAGAAAAGAAGGAACAGGAGCGCATAGCCGAGGAAAAACGGAAGCAGGAAGAGCAGGACGGCGAAACAGTTGCCGGAAAAACCGTAAAAGCAAAGGATGGCCGCTTTATTTCCTATACAGACGGAACCGTTTATGATACAAAGATGAACCTGACTTGGGCCGCCGAAGACAACGGAAGCAATGTGACCTGGCAGCAGGCTCATACATACTGCACCAAAACCTACAAAGGCGGCGGCTGGCGCATGCCCACGCAGGATGAGCTGTTTTCCCTTGTGGGTGCAGAAAACGGTGTGACAAAGGGCTTTGCCTGCTGTGAAAGTTGTGATAATTATATCATAACCAAACTCATCCGCCTGACTTGCTGGTGGGTCTGGGCTTCAGAAAATGATGGCTCTTCGGGGGCCTACGTCCATTTCTACAATGGCAGCCGGCTCTGGTTTCATTTGGACCTTCCGCATTTCAGCCGTGCGTTGCCGGTGCGTTCCGGCAAATAGATTATTGGATTCTTTGACTATTTGATCCTTTATGGGGGGTGCAGGGGGGATATATCCCCCCTGCTTTTTACCGCGCGGCATTTTTTTCATTTTTTGCAGGGCCGGAGCAGCCAATTGTCTGAACCGGGATTTTCAGGAGTAAGGGATTGACAGGATTTGTCTTTTTCTGCCATACTTTTGTTTTTTCCGTCATACCGACGAAATTCGGTATCCAGAATTTATTGAAATTATTTGATTTCAGACTTCGCCATGCATCCGGAAAAATTTCCCGCAAAAATTCTTGAAGAATCAAAAATGCAAAAGGATACGTATCATGAAAATTAAACAGTTATATCAGCAGTATATAAAAACAATACCGGCTGCCGAACAGTTGGAACTGATTTCCCTGATCAGCAAGGAACTGGCCGGACAGTCCGGGCAGAAAAAACGGAGTCTGCTTGAACTGGAAGGGCTGGGTGCTGAAATATGGGAAGGAACAGACGCACAGAAATATGTTGATGATCTGCGTGATGAGTGGGATAATCGCTGATGACAGACTTTGAAACAGTTTTCAGCGGAATAAAACGACTGGGAATTGATACATCTCCCTTTATTTACTTTGTGGAGCGTCATCCTGTTTATCTTCAGACTGTACAGAGCATTATCCGCAAAATTGATGCCGGTATGACGGAAGGGTACAGCTCGGTAATTACACTGACCGAAGTGCTTGCACACCCTCTTCATCTTCACAACACCTTTCTCGAAGGTGAATACCGCAGTCTCCTGCAGAACAGCCGCAATTTCCGGCTGATTGATATTGATGCCGGAACAGCCGCACATGCGGCACAGCTTCGCAGCCTCTATAACCTGCGAACCCCTGATGCCTTACAGATTGCGGCAGTTCTCTCAGCCGGGTGCGATGCGTTTCTTACCAATGACAGAAAACTGAAAAAAATTAAGGAACTGCGGGTTATTGTTCTGCACGATCTGCTGTCCTGAGAGACATCCCGGTGATACAAAAACATGGCACAGTACGAACATCTTCAAATATACAGGGATGCTTTTCAGTACCTGATTTACTGCGAAACCATTGTGAAAAATTTCCCCAGGTATCACAAATACACACACGGTTCCGAACTGCGGAATCTGGCACGGACAATAATACAGATCATCATCCGTGCCAACAGTTCGGCAAATAAAATACCCGTACTGGAAGAACTGCGGATTGCCATTGAGGAATGCAAACTGATGATCCGCATCTGCAAAGAGGTAAAGGCGTTTCAGAATTTCAACTCTTTTGAAACTGCCATCAACCAGGTGACAAACATAGCAAGACAGATGGAAGGGTGGCTGAAATACGAACGGGAAAGGAAAAAGACCTGAATCGGAAATCTTCGGAGAAATCCGGAGAAATCTGAGCGTGTCAAGATCAGTTCATTTGGGTTCTCCCCGCCCATGAGGCATAAAAACACAAACCACCCTACCCGTTCAGTCGGCATGGATGGCCGAAGGATACCGGCCAAAGCTGCACGGTATCCGAAGAAGAGGGGGAACAGGATGGCTCTTCGGGGGCCAACGTCAATTTCAACAATGGCAACCGGAACTGGAATCATATGGACAATCCGAACAACAGCCGTGCGTTGCCGGTGCGTTCCGGCAAATGAACATTTTTTCCTTTCAGAATGTGTATCTGGCGTATCTCCGGTGCCGCAGAAACAAGCGGAGCACCCGGAATGCCCTGAAATTCGAGATCAATGCAGAGGAAAACCTGCTGCGTCTCTCAGAAGAACTCCGGACGCATACCTATGCCCCCCTTCCGTCTGTCTGCTTTGTCACCGAAAGCCCCAAAGTGCGGGAAATCTTTGCAGCCGATTTCCGTGACCGCATTGTTCACCATCTTCTGGTTTCATACCTCGAACCCATCTGGGAACGCAAATTCATTTATGACAGTTACGCGTGCCGCAAAGACAAAGGAACCCTTGCGGCGGTCAAACGTCTCCAGTCCTTTATGCGGAAAATCACGCAGGACGGTTCCCGCAAGGCTTTTTACCTGCATCTGGACATCCGTTCTTTCTTCGTTTCCATCCACAAGCAGACGCTCTTTGACATCCTGACCCGGAAAGAAAAAAATCCCGATATTCTCTGGCTGCTGAAAACCGTCATCTTTCATGATCCGTCCCGCAGCCCGGTTATCAAAGGACCTCTCTCCCTTTTTGACCAGATTCCGCCGCACAAATCCCTGTTCTGCACACAGAACAGGACAGGACTGCCCATCGGCAATTACACCAGCCAGTTTTTTGCCAATGTCTATCTCAATGAACTGGATCAGTATGTCAAACATGAACTCAACTGTCCATATTACATCCGTTATGTGGATGATCTCATCCTGCTGACACGGAACCCGGACGAGGCACAGGAATGGGAAAAACGCATTGAAGCCTTTCTCCAATCCCGTCTGAAGATCACCCTGAATTCCAAACGCCGCAAACTGGCCCCGGTGCGCAATGGCTGTGATTTTCTCGGTTACATTGTCCGTCCCACCCATCTGCTGGTTCGCAGACGGGCGGTAAACAACCTGAAGCAGAAACTCGGACAGTTTGAAAAAAAACTGCACATACAGAAAAAAAATATCATCATTATCCGGCATACTCCGGAAATCATTAAGCAACTGGAATCTGTTCTGGCCTCTTACACCGGGCATTTCAGCCATGCCTCGGCATTTTGGCTCACAAACTCGTTTTTTGAAAAATACCCTTTTCTGAAAAATCATTTTGCTGTAAAAAACAGAAAACTCATCCGCACAGACAAAATTCCCCGCTTTCCGAACCTCAGACGCCAGTACCGCTGGTTTTCCCGCAAACACCAAGACAGTTTCCTTTTTTTTCAGATTGGATGCTTTTACGAATTTTACGGAAAAAGGGCAAAAACAGCCGGAAATCTCCTGGGTTTACAGGGGGAATACACAAGACCCGGACTGGGAACGGGAAAAGGGTTTCCTATCCGCTCTCTGAACAGATACCTGAAAAAAACCGTGCCGATGGCCGGATACGTTGTAATTGTTGCTCAGACCGGCATTTGTGCAGGAAGAATTGTCCAAAGGCGAGTATTGGCGCAAATGCGGAATCCGCAGATTGTCTGATTTGATTTTTGGGATTGGCAGGATTATATTGTCTGAACCGCACTTCGGCAGGCTCAGCAGCCGGGATTTTCAGGATTAAAGGATTGACAGGATTTGTTTTTTTCTCCGAACAGAAGGGTATCTTACTGACAAAAAAGGAACTGTTCAAAATGCTTGATGTAAAAACATACAAAGATCAGGTTTCTGAACTGTGCAGAACACTTGGCGTGAAAAAACTGTATGTCTTCGGTTCCGCTGTTCGCAATGATTTCAGTGAATCAAGTGACATAGACTTTCTGCTCTCCTTTCATGAAGGTTCCAGCCAGTTCAAAAGATATTTTGCACTGAAACAGGGACTGGAAAAGATATTTGACCGGGAATGCGATCTGCTTATGGAAGAAGGTCTCAGAAATCCCCTGCTTTCCAATTACATAAATCAGGAAAGAAAAATATTTTATGAGGCATGATCCCCAGGTGTGCTTTATTGACATTCTGAAAGCCTGTCAGCAGATTCTGAAGTTTGCAAAAGGCATCACTTTTGAGGAATACAGCAGCAATGATCTGATAAAATCGGCTGTTGAACGCAAATTCGGGATTATAGGAGAAGCTCTCAGCCGGATAAAAAAAATTGATCCCTCACAGCTTGAAAATATTTCGGATGTCAGTCAGATAATCGGTTTCCGCAATGTGATTGTTCACGGTTATGACACTGTTTCAGACAGAATTTCATGGGATGCGCTAAATGAATCCATTCCTTTGTTAATGAAAGAAATAAACAATAAAATAAATTATGATCCGGGTTCCGGAATCGAAAAAGGACAGATGGATATGTTTTGATTGACAGAACGATATTGTCTGAACCGGGATTCACAAGATTGAGGGATTGACAGGATTTTTTTGTCTTGAACTGTAATTTATGTGATTATTGTGATGAACATGATTTTTGACCTCATGGCAGTCACCGGAATCAGATGAATCACAGTTCAGACAGAAAACAGGAAAAGTTCATTTCAAAACGGCAGGCCGCCCGCTTCCCGGATGACTGCCTGAGCCTCAGGGGAAGTGACAAACTCGGCAAAGGCTTTGATGTTTCCTGTATTGTTTTTTTCCTTGACAATCAGTGCAAGACTGCCGGTATACGGATAATCCGTTTCATCCGGCTTCTTTCCTCCCAAAGTCAGCACGTCAACCTGATGAACCTTTGCTTCCCCGTATGTGCCGAACGCGATGGTATCCTCTTTTCCGGCCACAAATTCCAGGGTCTCCTGATCCCGCAGCGTGGTTTTGGATTTGTCTGTGATGACAATGTCTTTGAAACCCGGAAGCGATTCCTGCAAAACCTGCAGGGAACTGTCGCCATCTTCCCGGCGCACCACTCTGATCCGCGCGTCTTTTCCGCCCACTTCCTTCCAGTTGGTGATTTTCCCGCTGTAAATGTCACAGGCCTGCTGAGGAGCAATGTCTTTGATTCCCACACTTTTGTTCACAAAAAAAACAATGGGCAGCCGGACAAAGGGAATATAGCTCAGTCCGTAATGGGCTTCCGTATCTTTAAGTTTTCTGCCTATGCGTCCAACTGCAGCCTGATCTGTGCCGACAGCCTTGATTCCGCCGCTGGAACCAATGCTGTCCGGCACAAGGATCTTCACATCCGGATGACTTTTGGCAAATTCATCTCCCACCTTCTGCAGCAGAGCCATTCCGCTTCCTGTGCCCACAATGACAATCTCCTCGGCCATGACAGTCCCAAAACAGATGAAACAGGCCAGCACAGCCGCCAGCGTCCCAAACACCTTTTTCATATTTGCCTCCATAAGCACTTATTTTTTTGTAAATAAAAAAAATGCCGCTTTTGTCAGAAAAACCGGTTGCCGGGAATTATTTGCACATCTCCGGACAGATTGCAAGAATTACATGAAACAAAACAGCGGACAAAGCCTTTGCAGCCATATTTCCTCTTGACAAAGAAATGGTCTAACCATTATAAATGTATGGCAGTTTCACAACGCTGCAGATAACCATCAAAAGCAAAGGCAGATACCGTGATTCCTCAGATCAGTGAAAAAAACAGAGCCACACCCTTTCGCGCAGCCCGTCAGAACCGGATTTTTCAGGATGTGGTGGATCAGATTCAGGAAGCCATTCTCCGGGGAGATTTTCAGCCGGGTGATATGCTTCCGCCGGAAAGGGAACTGAAAGAAAGCTTTCAGACCAGCCGGGGAACCCTTCGGGAAGCTCTGCGGGTGCTGGAGCAGAAAGGGCTGATTGAAATCCGGCTGGGCGTATCCGGCGGTGCTGTGGTCAAAGCCGGAATGACGGAACCCCTGAGCGAAAGCCTGGGGCTGCTGCTGCGGTATCGGAAGATTTCTTTGGCGCATTTGACGGAATTCCGGGAGGATGTGGAAGGTCTGGTGACAGCCAAAGCCGCAGAAAGAGCTTCGGCTGATGACATTGAAAAACTGGAAAAACTCCTGTTCCGTGCATCGGAAGTGGTCGCGGCAGGCATTGGACGCTGGAGGGAATTTCTGGATGCGGACAAGCAGTTTCACCAGTCCCTGTCCCGGATTACCGGCAATCCCATCTATATTTTCATCCATGATATGATTCACGACAATATTCAGCCCTATTACGATGTGTTTCTGCCTCCGGATGAAAAAATGCTTCGGCAGAATTATCAGGATTTGTGTGAAATACTGGAATCCGTAAAACACAGGCAGGTATCTGCGGCTGGAGAGCAGGCACGGAAGCATGTGCACCGTTTCAATGAATATATGATCGCTCAGAACCGGCCGGAGGTATAGTTTCGCAGGGGATCAGCGCTTTCGATCATGATTCGTCACCTTGTAATTTTTTCCCAGCCGGGATATTCCAAAAGGATGTTTACATGGCCAAAACCAAACTCAAACAACACCTCATCAACCGGGAATGGTGCAAGGGATGCGGCATCTGTGTGCATTTCTGCCCCAAAAATGTTCTGGAACTGGATGAGCAGGAAAAGGTTTTTGCAGCATGTCCCCAGGACTGCATCTGCTGCCGAATGTGCGAGATCCGCTGCCCTGATCTGGCCATTGAAATCATAACCCAGGGAGAAGAGGAGGGTTCCGCAGCATGAGCGAAAAAATAAAATTCATTCAGGGAAATGAGGTCTGTGTGGAAGCGGCACTGTATGCGGGACTTGAGTTTTTTGCAGGTTATCCCATCACGCCTTCCACTGAGATCGCAGAGCATCTGGCTTCCCGTTTGCCGGAAATCGGGGGAAAATTCATCCAGATGGAAGATGAGATTGCCTCCGTCTGCGCGATCATAGGCGCTTCTCTCACGGGTCACAAGGTGATGACCGCCACCAGCGGCCCGGGTTTTTCCCTTATGCAGGAAGGGCTGGGATATGCCATCATGACCGAAATTCCCTGCGTGATTGTCAATGTGCAGCGGGGCGGCCCTTCCACGGGTCTTCCCACCGGCCCGGGACAGGGGGATGTGTATCAGGCCCGCTGGGGCGTGCACGGAGATCATGCCATTATCGCGCTGACCGCGTCTTCGCATCAGGATGTGTTTGAGATGACGGTTCACGCGTTCAACATGGCGGAAACCTACCGCACACCTGTAATCCTGCTCTTTGACGAGGTCATCGGACACATGCGGGAGAAACTCACTGTCCCGGAACAGGGCGACATTCCGGTGGTGGGACGGCTCCGCACTTCTGTAAAAACCGGGGTGGATTATCATCCCTATCTGCCCCGTGAGGACGGCAGACTGCCCATGTCGGATTTCGGAGGCGAACACCGTTACAATGTGACCGGCCTTTTTCATGACATGTGGGGATTTCCCACGGGCAACCCTTCTGTGGTGCATGAACTGCTCCGGCATCTGACCGACAAGATCAAAAACAATCTGGGAACCATCACACGTTACAAAGAGTATTATCTGGAAGATGCCCGGACAGTGCTGATTTCATACGGATGCTCTGCCCGATCTGCCCTGCATGTGGTGGAAAACCGCCGCGCGCGGGGGGAAAGGCTGGGACTGCTGGAACTCCAGAGTCTGTGGCCCTTTCCCTATGGTCTGGTGGAGGAGAAATGCGAAAAGGCCCGGCATATTGTGGTGGTGGAAATGAACATGGGACAGATTACCCGTGCAGTGAGACGGGCTGTGAGAGATCCGGAACGGGTGGTGCTGGCCAACCGCATTGACGGCGTGTTCATCACACCAACAGATATTAAGAACATTCTGCGCATCATTCAGGGAAAGGGGGTATAGGCATGGCGGTCAAAGATTATATCCGGGAGCGTTTTTTTCCCCATATCTGGTGTCCGGGCTGCGGCCACGGCATTGTGCTCAACAGTCTGCTGCGGGCAGTGGAGCAGCTTGGGATGAGCAAAAACGAAATTGTCATGGTTTCCGGCATTGGCTGCTCCTCCCGTATTTCCGGATATGTGGATTTTCACACCCTGCACACCCTGCACGGACGCGCTTTGGCTTTTGCCACAGGCGTGAAAATGAGCAAACCCGAACTCAATGTGATTGTGCCCATGGGAGACGGTGATGCTCTCGCGATTGGCGGCAATCATTTTATCCACGCGGCACGGCGCAATATCGCGATGACCGCGCTGGTCATGAACAACCGGATTTACGGCATGACCGGAGGCCAGTATTCCCCGCTTTCCGGTTACGGATGCAGTGCCACCACCTCGCCCTTTGGCAATATTGATTATGATTTTGATGTCGCGGAACTGGCCAAAGCCGCAGGCGCTACCTATGTGGCCCGCACCACCACCTATCATGCAAAACAGATGACGGATCTGATCCGCGAAGCCATTGTGCATGACGGTTTTTCCGTGGTGGAAATCCTGAGCCAGTGTCCCACCTATTACGGCAGAAAAAACCGCATGGGAAGTGCAGTGGAAATGATGGAATGGTTCAAATCCCGCACCACTCCGGTGGGGTCCCAGGCCAAAAAGGAAAATCCCGCGCTCATTGAACGCGGGGTTTTTGTGCAAAGGGAAAAACCGGAATACTGCACAGAATATGAAAAAGTGATTGCCAAAGCCAGAGGGGGGAGATCCTGATGGAAAGATGCAGACTGGTGTTTTCAGGTTCAGGCGGCCAGGGGGTCATCACGGCGGCCATTATTCTGGCAGAGGCTGCTGTTTTGTTTGAGGGACTGGAGGCAACCCAGGCACAGGCATACGGCCCGGAAGCCAGAGGCGGAGCCACGCGCTCGGATGTGATTATTGCGGACACACCCATCCGCTATCCCAAAGTGACCCAGCCCAATGTGCTGGTATGCCTGACGCAGGAGGTCTATACCAAATTCTACCCCATCATCCGTCCCGGAGGAACCCTGCTCACGGATTCCCGTTATGTCAAAATGCACACAAAAGTGGATGCCCGGCAGATTCAACTGCCCATGTTCAAAACCGTGATGGACGAAATCGGAAAATCCATTGTCTTCAATATCTGCATGCTGGGCGCAGTCATTGGTCTGACCGATGTGGTCAGACCCGAATCTGTGATGAAAACTTTGGAAAACCGCATTTCATCGGAATTCATTGAACTCAACCGCAGGGCATTGGACTTGGGGATACACATGGCCGAGGGGTGGAGACGGTAATCCACCGGATCCGGTCAGACACTTTTCCATAATCCGGAACCGTCTCGTTTTTGCCCCTGGCAAAGATGCCGGGATTTGCGCCCAGACAAGGGGCTCAAAAGGGGATTCATTCCCGCCCGAAATGTGGGAATGGCGGCAGGAAAGGAATTCCTGAAATAAAAACACCCATTTTTTATGGGGAAACCGCAGGGGTGAAAAATTTTTCGCCCCTGAAAACGGACAGACTGTTTTTTGGGAAGTCCCAAAGTGTTTTCCGATATAGGATTTACGCAAACATTTTCAGATAACTGGCATACAGCCGGGGATGGACGCGGGAAAACAGGCTGAAATCCGCTGTGATTTCCATGCCGGGAACAATGGCCCTGACCACCGGGATTCCTGTATCCTTTCGGGTGAGATTGACATAAACCGGATTGTATCCGTTGGATGTGAGAAGCGTTTCCAGCAGGTGCAGATTCTGCTCTGCACTGCCCAGACCGTAATCCGGCAGATTTTCCACAGGAACCCGCATCAGATCGGACAGTCCGTATCCGGAGGCCTCACCTTTGAGAAAGGGATACGGGGTTTCTGTAAGCGCCGAGATCAGGGACTGCCGGGCATTGAGATTTGCGCCGGTTCCCTTGATGATCTGTCCCTTCTGTGTCATGACAAAGCATTTGCAGCAGGGAATGCCCATGTCTGATGTCAAATCCTGAAACTGCACCCTGATACCGGATTCTGCATACATATTCAGAAGTTTGCTGAGAAGCGGATCCCCGGTTTCAATGTCAAAGCACTGCGCGGGGTTAAAAGGCGTCACACCTTCGCAATGCCGCTCAATCACTTCCGTCAGCGCGCTGACTTTTGCCTCTGCCAGTGTATTTCCCGAAGCCAGACCGGTTGATCCCAGCCCGGAAAACAGTTTTGCCTCATCGAGATTGCAGAAAAGAAAAACACACTGGGCAGGAACCAGCATGGGAATGTATCCCTTCTCTGACACGACCTCCCCTTCCAGCCAGTACAGGGCTTCATCTCTGTAAGGAGCTTCCAGAGCCAGATCATTGGGATTGAGAATCTGAAATCCTTTTTCTTTCAGACTGCTGTATGTGCCGAAAGTCAGAGGATATGATTTTTCATATCCGACTGTCCCCTCATCTCCGAAACTGGCAAAAGAGGAATAGCGCTCAATCATCTCCATCATATAAGCCGCGCGTGCGGGTTCCAGATCCAGTCCCCGGCCATAGGAAGTCTGTATGCCGGACAAACAATAACTGTGCCGTCCGTTTTGCACGGAAACATTCATTTTCCATTTCCGCAGCAGGGCAATGGGACTCAGAGATGCCTCATGCCGCATTTCCCCTCCGGCAAGGATGCGGATTCTGGCCAGCCGGTTCATGGCACGGCGGATGGTTTCCTTTGCCTGGGGTCTTGGCGGAGAATCATCCGGGATGGGATTCTGTGCAAGTTTTTCTCTCACCTGCGTGATGCTGATCGTTTCCTGCGGCAGAGCGGAAAGTTCCCTTTGCGTAAACAGGGGCGCCAAACCGATCTGATCCGGAGGACGGATGGGGCGGTGGCTGAGGATATTGTCTGCAAAAACCTGAATCCATTTCTGATGCAGTTCCCGATCTTTGCCCTGTGCGGATTTCAGATAAATAAGGGGACTGTGCCGGGACAGATCAGACAGGGCAGATTTGGGGAAATATTTCAGCAGATCTTTGAATTTTTCATTTAGCAGGCAGGTGTCACAGAAAAGGGAAAGGACAGTTTTGTCGCCGGGATCGGTTTTCCGAATCTGCTGCGCCATTTCATCGGGATTCCACAGGTTGATTTTTCCCATCAGATGTCTGCGCATGAATTCATCATTGGGACAGGCACGGAGATGGGCAATGCAGGTTTCCATATCCGGATCATCTGCCGGAACACAGGAAAAATAACCAATGCCTGCCTCGGTTTCCCGCAGTTGCAGTTCATAATGCACTGCTTCCGGATGCCTTTCTTTTTCATTCATTTTTAGAGTCACTTTCCTTTTCCCCAAGTGTCACAGCGGGTTGAGGTTCTTCTTCCTTTTTTTTGTCCGTTGCGGATTCTCCGTCTGATTCTCCTTCCGCCTTTTCCTTTTCCGCAGATTCCGATTCCTCATCATCCTTATCTTCAGCAGATTTTCCTGCGGGGTCTTCCTCTTCGTCATCATCTGTCAGTGGTTTTCTGCCAAAAACCACTGCGCCCCATATGCTGATTTCATAAAGAAACATCAGGGGAACTGCCATCATGATCTGACTGACCACATCCGGCGGAGTGATGATGGCAGAAACAATGAAAAAAAGCAGAACAGCGTATTTGCGGTTTTTTCTCAGAAAATCCGGGGTGACAAGTCCGATGCGTGCCATGGCTGTAAGCACCAGAGGCAGTTCAAACACAATGCCAAAGGCCAGCAGCAGTTTGGAGGAAAAACCCAGATATTCCTTCATGGAAGGCAGAGCCTGAATGGTTTCGTTGGCAAATCCCAGAAAAAAGCGGAACCCGATGGGAAAAACATAAAAATAACCAAACAGGGAGCCGCCCACAAAAAATACTGTGGAAAGAAGGATGATGGGCATCAGCACTTTTTTTTCTTTCCGGTAGAGGCCGGGTGCGACAAACATCCAGAACTGATACAAAAGCACCGGAGAGGCCAGCATGATTCCGGCCAGAAGCGAAACCTTCATATAGGTGAAAAAGGCTTCCGGCAGTCCGGTGAAAATCAGTTTGTCCCCCTTTCCCATGACATCCAGCAGGGGACGCAGGAGAATCTCAAAGAGTTTTTCCTTGAATCCGTATGCAATGCAGAAACCCGCGCCTATGGCATAAAAGCATTTGATAAGCCGTTCCCGCAGTTCCTCCAGATGCGCTGTAAATGGCATTTTTTCTTCTTCAGTCCGCATTTTTTGCAAGTCCCTTTTCTTTCAGCCTGTTTCCGGAAGCAGGTTCATCCGCATTCACCAACAGTTCTGCGGGAATATCTGTAGCCGCCATATCATTGTCATCCGCATCATTCGGCAGAGATGAGGAATTCTCTGCTTTTTCCTCTTTGCCCCCAGGCAAATCCTTTGTTTTCAGGATACCTGCTTCCGCATCAGATTTTTTCTTCAGACCGGTGCCTGATTTTCCGGCAGGCTTTTTGATTTCAGCCTCCACATCATCAAAAGTCTTTTTGACACTTTTCGCGTCATAATCAAGTTCCATTGCCCCTTTGAATTCACTGGTGGCTTTTTTGAATTCATTCATGGCCCGTCCCAGAGATTTTGCCAAATCCGGAAGTTTTTTGGGGCCGACCACAATCAGGGCTATGGCCAGAATTAACATCAGTTCGGGCATTCCTATGCCAAACATAGTTTTCACCTTTCAATTCAGTTATCAGTTACCAGTGAACAGTTACCAGTTGTCAGTTATCAATTGCCAGTCACATCTGAACACTGATAACTGAACCCTTCTACCAAAAATTTATCTCTTTGTATATGTTTTTCAGGGATGGACAGATTCTGTCAGGCCGGAACTGCTTTGCGCATTCCTCCGGTATTGGTGAGATAAACTCCTGAAACCACAAGGATGGCTCCTGTAAGCAGAGAAAATGTCAGTGGTTCCCTGAGTATCAGAAAGGCCAGAAGAATCGCGCTGATGGGAACAAAATTGATAAACAGTCCGGCCTTTACAGGGCCGATGTTCCGGATGCCCTGATAATACCAGATAAAACCGATGACTGTGCCGAAAATGCCCAGATACGCGATACTCATCCAGTCAGACAAAGCATAATTTCCCATATGATACAGCACACCTTCCGCGTACGCGGGAAAGAACAGGGCAACTGCGCCGATAAGGGATGAATAGCAGATGGAAACCAGAGGCGAAAGTCCGGACAGCACGCTCCTGCCAATCAGGGAGAAAGTCACCCAGCTTGCCACACAGCCGAAAATGAAAATTTCACCCCATCCGATGCCGGAACCGATGATGGCGCCGAAATTCCCTTTGGAAATGACAACAAGAGCGCCGCACACAGACATCAGAATGCCAAAAATCCGGACAAAACCGAGCTTTTCCCTGAAAAACAAAGCGGAAAACAGGGTGATAAATATGGGATTGAGGGCAATGATCAGCGAAGCCCGGCCAGCGCTGATGAGTTCCAGCCCCTTGAAAAACAGGATATTGTAGGCAAACACGCCGGTCAGTCCCAGCAGAATGACAGGCAGAATCTGCTTTTTTTTCAGCAGAGGCAGTTTACCCTCCAGCATTCTGGTCAGTATAAGCAGAAGCAGGGATGCAAGTGCAAAACGCAAAAAAGCCGCAGAGCAGGGCGGCACATGACCGGAAAGCATCCGGCCTGCCACAAAGGTTCCGCCCCAGAAAAATGCCGTGAGTGTCAGTTTGAGATAAATCATGTTCCGCTGCCACTTGTCATGCCGGAATCCGGTTATGAGATGTCAATATTTTGAAAATCAGTTGTTTACCCCGGCCAATGCCTGTGATATATCAGAACTGTGATATATCAAAATTTGAAGAGTATCCTGGTCTTTCCCACAGAGGACACAGAGATTTTTCACAGAGAGCACAGAGAATTTTTCCGTTTTTTCTCTTTTGCAGTCTGTCAGTTCCGCAGCCGGGAAAAATGTATCTCAGCGACTATAATAAAAGTGGATCATTATCACAAGAAAATTTTTGAATTTGACAGGACATTGCTTTTGACGGACATGCCAGGGCAGCCGGGCTGAAAGTTATGCGGTTCTTTCCCACAGAGGAATTTCTGTTTCTTGGGTTATTTACTGAAAAGAAAGTACCAAAGGAGTGCCGAACTGAAAGTTTGGCAGTGTCTTAGGTTGAAAATTCAGTCACAAATTTTCAGTTTATGACTCTTTGAGATATGGTATATTCATATTTCTAAATCGCCTTACTCCTCTGTTTTTCCTGTGGGAAAGATAACGCACAGGACAAAACAGGAAAACACAGAAAGGTTGAAAAACATGTCAAACAGCAAACGATCCCTTTCCCATGTCAGTGGCTGTCTGCTGGGCGGAGCCGCGGGCGATGCGCTGGGAGCACCGGTGGAGTTTCTCTCATTGCAGCAAATACAGAGCAGATACGGCACTGAGGGAATTTCGGATTATGCGCATGCATATGGCAGAAAAGGAGCCATTACCGATGACACGCAGATGACGCTTTTTACTGCCGAGGGACTGATTCTCTCCCATGTGCGGGGAAATCCTGCTGAGATTTCGCAGATACCGGTTTTTGTGTGGCAGGCTTATCTGCGCTGGCTTTCCACCCAGCAGATGGCAAATCCGGATCATCTGATGAAACGCTACGGTTCCTGTGTCATGGCAGACGGCATTCTCATTATGAAAAAGGAACTGTACAGTCGCCGCGCGCCGGGCAATACCTGTCTTTCTGCACTGATGAGCGGAACAATGGGAACTGTTTCCTCTCCCATCAATGACAGCAAAGGCTGCGGCGGGATCATGCGCATCGCTCCGGTCGGATATTTTCTCAGACCCGAATCTGTGTTTGACATGGCCTGTGAAATTGCGGCCATTACACATGGTCATCCCAGCGGATATCTGGCTGCCGGATGTCTGGCGCAGATCATCTGTGAAATCAGTTATGGCCGGGATATTCTGAATGCTGCGGAGCAGACTGTGAAAATCCTCAGAACAAAACCCCATCATCAGGAATGCCTTGAGGCTGTTCAGAATGCGCTGAATGCGGCAGAAAAGGAACCGGTCTGTTTTGGCACTGTGGAAAAACTGGGCGCGGGATGGATTGCGGAAGAGGCGCTTGCCATTGGGCTTTACTGCGCGATTGTCGCAGACCGGGATTTTGAAAAAGCGATGCGGCTTGCGGTCACTCACAGCGGAGATTCGGACAGCACCGGCTCCATTGCAGGCAATCTTCTGGGAGCCATGCACGGAAAAGAGATTATTCCGGATAAATACCTGCATGAACTGGAACTTGTGGATACCATAGAAGAGATTGCTGCTGATCTGTTTGCCCGTATGCCGGATGGCTGCCTGGAAGAATAGCCGGTTTATGCATGGAAATTTCTGATGTGCAGATCATAAAAAATCAGACACTGCTGCATAAGAAACGCTGAGTTGAATTTTCAAATCAAATAATGCACTGAAGAGATATGACCGTCTTTTTTGAGGAAAAGGAAAATGTTTCTTAACTGGCTGTGAAACTTTCTGACAAAGTGTGCGGTTGGATCTTTCAATGGTTCGTCCGCCCGTTTTTTCCCTGTTGCCCCATGTCCATTTTTTATGATATAATAATTTAATATAATTATAAAAAAATAAAAAATAAGACTCCATGCTGACAGTAATCATCCAAAAAGATTTCCACACTTTTTTCGCGTCGTTCCGTGCTCGATTTCTGACATGAAACTATAGTGTCATACCAAAATCTCTGTCAAAAATGGGTCTTATCCATTTTTTGCCAACAGAACTCCGCATTTCATCCATTTCAAAATCGTTCCTGTCTTTTTTGAATGTATAATTTTGAAATTATATATAATTTAGTCTGTAGACCGTCAAAAAACAAGACTCCGGCTGAAATAAACATTCATAATCCCACAGACATTCCATCAGAGATATTCGTTTGCTCAGAAGCTTTTCAATGATATTTTTCTCAAATTCGGTATTACTTGTGCGGCACTGTTTCAAAAAAAAATTATAAAGGATTTGGTGGAATATTTTATCTCCAAAATTTGTGGATAAAAAGACAATAATTTCAAATTTTGAGCCTATCCTGCATGAACAGTTATCAACAAATTTTGGAGTTGCATATATCCTCAGTAACCCAAATATGTTTTAATATATCGAATTAATAAATATTTTATTAAAGGTATCCGTTTTTTATTTTAAATAATAGTCTGTGTTTTGAATAATGGGTATTGTATGGCATGTGTTTTGCAAAAAATTTTAATACGCGAGAATTTCTGGGTACAAAACAAAAATTATGGAATAAGTTATAAATGTTCATCTGAACACGAGATTTTTTACAAATAACTCAAGTTGCTACCTATAAATTTATAAATATCATGTAAACAGTATGTTATAAAAAATCATAATATTTTTTCCAGGAAATCCGATGTTTGATATTATTGAATTTTTTCATTAGGTAGCAACTTGAGTTACAAATAAGAAACGATGAATATCTGCCTCGCAGAAAATTACAGATCAGAAACAAGATTTAGAGAAATATTTTAAACAGATCTGCCGTCAAATTAACAGGTTGGAAGTTTCACAATTGAATTTAAGTTAAAAAAACTGTGTAACTTCTGCTGTTTTTAAAAATCAAAGACAGTTCTTAAAGTGAAAGGAGAAGCCAGAATATGACTAACTTATTATCCCGTATTATCCGGTGTCATTTGATTGTGTTGTCAATGCTATTCGGACTTGCCGCAAATGCAATGCAGGTTAAGGCAGCAGCAACTTACAATGCAGACACTGGTGTTTTGTCAATTTCTGCGGTGGAAATCGATCATAATGGCACACCGTATTCGGTAACGCTCCAGAAAAGCGGGCTTCCGGGCATGCCCGTAACCGGCAGCGAATTCATGTTGCAGGACGCAACACCAAACGATGAATGGGTGTTGCGTTACGCCAGTTATACCACAGCCAACGGAATGCTGTATCTGCCGGAAGTGCGGATAAGCACTTCGGACGGTGTGCTGAATTATCGTATGCTGTTGGAGTTGTCGAAGAACAGCAGCGAACAGATCAGTCTGAAGGTTGTCAGTCTGTCTGAAAACGGCACGGCATCCTATAATACGGAAACCGGAGAACTGTACGTGCCGGTGGTGGATATAGACGAAGGTCTGAACAGCGTAGATGTTTTGTTTGACAGGGTGGACGGGCTTACCGGAATGTTCAGGGAAGGGGACGAATTTATCATCAGTGGAATAACCACGGCTCCGTCCGGCCTGTTTGAGGCAGGTTATGACAGCAGCACGAAAGAAATTTATATCAGCCGGGTATTGGTTGAGTACCATAACCGGGTGCTGGATTACCGCATATTGCTGAAGCTGGTTGCGGACATGCCGTTGCGTCTGCGGATAGAGAGTCTGGCCCTGAACGGTGAACCCGGTCCCCAGGGACCCAAAGGTGATACCGGAGCACAGGGACCTGCCGGGGCCACAGGCGCAACCGGTCCGCAGGGTCCCATTGGTCTGACCGGTGCAACCGGAGCGCAAGGCCCTGCCGGGGCCACAGGTGCAACCGGCCCGCAGGGTCCCATTGGTCTGACCGGTGCAACCGGAGTGCAAGGCCCTGCCGGGGCCACAGGCGCAACCGGTCCGCAGGGGATCGCCGGCACTGACGGTATAAACGGCATTGACGGCAAAACCGTCTTGAACGGTTTCGGTGCTCCTGCCGATGCAACCGGGGTTGACGGCGATTTTTACATTGACACAGCGGCCAACGAAATTTACGGCCCCAAAGCCGGAGGCATATGGCCGCTTACAGGAGTGTCTTTGGTTGGCCCTGCCGGAGCTGATGGTGCTGACGGAGAAACCGGACCCCAAGGTCCCAAAGGAGATACCGGTCCGGCCGGTGTCACAGGTGCGACCGGACCGCAGGGACCCCAAGGACCTGTTGGTCTGACCGGCGCACAGGGACCAGCGGGTCCTGCCGGAGCAGCCGGACCGCAGGGACCCAAAGGTGATACCGGACCGGCCGGTGTCACAGGTGTAACCGGACCGCAGGGACCCCAAGGACCTGTTGGTCTGACCGGCGCACAGGGACCAGCGGGTCCTGCCGGAGCAGCCGGACCGCAGGGACCCAAAGGTGATACCGGACCGGCGGGAGCCACTGGAGCCCAGGGACCCGCGGGGGCAGATGGCACAAATGGTGTTGACGGCATTGACGGCAGAACTGTACTAAATGGCAGCGGTGCGCCTGCTGCGGCTGCCGGTTCTGACGGTGATTTTTACATTGATACGGCAGCCAATGAAATCTACGGTCCCAAAAGCACAGGTGCATGGCCCGCGGGAGTGTCACTGGTCGGTCCTGCCGGAGACACAGGCCCGCAGGGTCCCAAAGGTGATACCGGAGCACAGGGACCTGCTGGTCCTGCCGGAGCCACCGGCCCGCAGGGTCCCATTGGTCTGACCGGACCCCAGGGACCTGCTGGTCCTGCCGGAGCAACAGGAGCAACCGGTCCTGAAGGCCCTATTGGTCTGACCGGAGCCACCGGAGCCCAGGGCCCCGCCGGCCCCGCCGGTCCTGCGGGAGCGGATGGAGCGAACGGTGCAGACGGCAGAACCGTGCTGAACGGCAGCGGGGCGCCTGCATCGGATACCGGTTCTGACGGTGATTTTTACATTGACACGGCAGCCAGCACAATTTTCGGACCCAAAGCCGGGGGCGCATGGGGAAGTGCAGTTTCTCTGATCGGCCCTGCGGGAGCGGATGGAGCGGTCGGTCCGCAGGGTCCCCAGGGACCTGCTGGTCCTGCCGGAGCAACAGGAGCAACCGGTCCTGAAGGCC
>CAZDIU010000018.1:0-36211 GCA_964505535.1 uncultured Desulfobacterales bacterium
CGGATTTGCATTCCGCATTGTATAAAAAACAGAAACCCTGTTTCCGGCACAACCGGAAACAGGGTTTCTGTTTTTTATCTTCATATGGTATGGAAACGGGGCAGGGATAAACCCTGCCCTGTATTCTGCTTACTATAACCAGGCTGAATTTTATGGTATAAAATATCAATGTGTCGGATTACGCTGTCGCTAATCCGACCTACATTTATTATCCAAAATTCAACGTGGTCATGTACTACTCTTTTTCCTTTTCTGTCACTTCTCTCCACCATTTGATCTGCGGTGTCAGATCTCCGTCAAATTCCATTGCATTGGGTTCATTGTTGTATGTTCCGCTTCCAATGGACAGCATATGACCGGAAGCACCGGCAGCAGCCCCATCCAGCGTTTTGACATACAGATGCTCATCATCCACAACCGGAGCACTTCGGACATTTCCGACTTCGATATATGCTGCTTCATCCCCGTCTTTCCGATCCTGATCAAGCATATACAACCGGCCCAGTCCCGCATCCTCCACATCCGGTGTGCTGCAGGGATCTTCTGTATCCTGCGTGGAGGTGCCAAAATAAATCTTCCCTGCTGCGGCAAAGGCTGTGGCAAAAATCCGATGTCCCGCAGGCATATCCAGCGACCATCTCTTGGTTGCCTTTACGCATTTGTCTTTTCCGCCTGTATCTCTGTATGCGTAAAAGGTGTATATGGTTCCCGGAGGACTGTCCCCGCTTTCATAGGGATTGTCACTGGTTCCAAAGAAAATGTCCACCCCCTCTTTTGTAACAACAATTGTGGGAGAAGCATGGATGGGCAGAACCTGATCATTGATCACGCAGTCATCAATGCTGGCCACAGAACCGCTTTCATCCGGCAGAGTTATCTTGTACATGAATCCTTTGCTGGTTCCCACATACATGGCATCTATGTAACCGTTGTTGTCATAATCCACCACTGCGGGCTGACCGCTGGGAACACCGTACATTCCTGCGCTTGTTGAATCCAGGAAGATGCGACTGATGACCCGTCCGTCTGCCGCGTCAATCATGAATACCGAGGGATAGCAATGGGGATCAGAGGAAGTGCCGTTACAGGTGCTCGGGGCCCCGGATACGAAAAAGACCACCCACTTGGATTTGCCGCCTGACAGCACCTTGCCCACCTGCCCCACTGCGGGAGAGGATTTGCTTCTGTACAAATCCGGATCAATAAACTCCCACATGAGTTTGGGAACAGCCGGATTCGTAATATCCAGACAGAAAATCGTGTCTCCGCCGTTGCCCAGTGCACTGAACACCAGACTTTTCCATGCGCCGTCCGCATACACATCTGCCACAGCCGGGGAAGCATCCACAAAAGCCTGTGTGCCGGATTTCTTGAAATTGTTTTTCAGCCGGGAAATCAGATTGGCCGGGATAAAGGCCCATTCCTCTTTTCCGGTTCCGTATGTGTAGGCTTTGTCATCCAGATCAGAGGTGGCATTTTCCCCCCATTCAAAATACCCTCTGTATTCTTTAACACCCAGGGTTCTGGAATTGTCGCCCCAGCGAAAATGTCCGGCATCAAACGCGTGAAGCATACCGTCTCTGGCCCCGACCAGCGCTATGGACTGCCGCTGTTTGTGGGTTTCCATAAAGGCGTCATATGCTGTTTTTTCATCCCCTTCCAGAGATTCATACCAGGTTGCCTTGCCCGGTGCATGGGAAAGAGCAGGGGCAGAATGGTCAATGGCTCCCAGCAGCCAGGGTTTTTTGGTGGTTTTTCCGTCTTTGTAACCCCGTGTCCAGTTTACCAGAAACGCACTGTCCTTTGTGGCATTATACACACCGTCACCGTCCAGATCATCCTTGTAGATTTTTCCGGCATCACCAATCACATATTCATCTGTGAGATTGAGCATGGTGGCGTTCACCTCTGCCGTGGTAAAGTCTTTGAGCCCTTTTGTCTCATAATATTTGTACGTGGCTGTGATATCTTTTCCGACAGTTCCGGTCTCCTTGAAGGTAAGACTGTATACACCGGTAAAGCGGTTGACTGTTCCGGTTCCGCCTTTGTCTCCCACCAACTGGTTGGTATGGCTGTCCGTAAAGGTTTCCGTACCGTCTGTGATGGACAGGGTTCCGGCCTGTACAATCGTGTATTTCAGGGTTCCGGAATAGTCAGTCACCTTGTTTTTTACTTTGCCCAAAGACTCGGTTGCATCATTGTAAACAATTTCCGGAAAATAAATCTTGCGCGCAGAAGGTTCCTGCGTGTTCATGGTAATACCCGCATCCCAGAGTTCCACTGTATTGGTTGCAGATGTGCCGTCCTCTTTTGCAGGTTCTGCCGGATCATAGATACGGGTGGCCACCAGATGGCCGCGCATGTATTTGTCTGTCCAGTCTGCGGCCGGAGTTTCATAGGTTCCGGAATAGACCACGTTGGTGCGGACAATGGGGGAAGAACGGGAGAACACCGCATTTCTGGCCACATCGCCTTCCAGTTCCACATCTATGATGGTCGGCAGACAGGTCTCAAGGGTGCTGCGCAGTTCGGCCTTCCACACCAGTTGGTTGCCGCTGATGCCCAGTTCCGCAAAATCAATGCGTCCCTGCCGGAAGGTGCAGGAGGGATTTCCCGGTGTCCAGTCTGTCACCCTGTCCCCCACTGTATCATCTGCTATGGAATCAGTGCCTTTCGTATCATAGGTTTTGACCGTGGTCCATTCCACCTTGATCCAGGATTCATCTGTGGCTCCGCCATCCAGCGCAATATAATAATCAATATTGGTTACTGCCGTACCGCAGACAGGCATGCAGTCCTTCACCCGGATGGTGACTGCCGTATAGTTGAGGTCTTCATCTGCGGGCGTAATGGCTTTTTCGGCCTTTAACTGGGCAACACCCATAGCCTCCAGTTCAATGCGGAAGACCATGTCATTGAAATCCGTGTCTGTCCAGCCGGTTCCGGGCTGGTCATCCCATCCCAGAACCCACTGATCCGGATCATTTTTGGGCGCACCCACAATCACATGGGGATATTTCTGCCCGTTGGTAAGGGTGATGGTTCTGGTATCATCCTTATCCAGATACACACCAAAAATTTCGTTCATGTTTTTAATAGCGTTGGTTGTCAGCCATCCGGCATCTGTCAGCCATGCCTCTCCGCCGGAAATGCCCAGTTTAAACCGCCGATTTGCCACAGCAGGCCCCACAGCGTCACCGGGCGGATCAACGGGATTGAATTTTGCTTCCAGATTAATTTTGGTGACTTTTCCATAGGTTCCGTTTTTTATGTAATCATAGTTTTTGCCGCTGACAGAAGAAGTATCATAAGTTATGCTGTACGCATCATAGGTATAATCACTGCGTTTCCAGTTCAGCCATCCGGGCATTTTCGGATCAGTCGTCGTTTCGGTGTCGAATGGAACCATTCGGTTTGAAATGGACCATCCCCCGTTTGTCTGCAGAAGGGTTTCCAGTTGAGACTCACTGAAACAGGCATTGAAGCAGGCATCTTTTTGCGCAGTGGTGCCGCTGGTGCATTTACTGGTGCAGGTGGTATTGGATATTTGGCTTGAACCGGTGCCAATATTGGCACTGTATCTCCACTTCATCTGATAGGTGTCCGGGTTCCAGTTGGTTTTGGTGTAAAACTTGTTGCCTGAGTTATACCAGCGGTGGTCAGCGGCCAGAAAAAAAACAATTTCCGTGCCGGGTGCAAATTTGGCTCCGTTGCCCAAAGATTTCCGCATGTCCAAAGGCGTAACCTGCCCATCTCCGTCCACAACAAAAAAAATGTCAGAACCGTCATTGTAGGTTGCAAGTTTTGTTTCATCATCCTTGGGAAAAGTGCCATACAGTCCGTAAGCCGTGTTAAGCACACCTTCGCGCTTTTTGGCTTTTTCCCATACTGAGTCCTGAGACTGATCCTGAATATTGATGAAAATGGGATGAACCACGGATTTGGTTAACTTGCCGCTTTTGTCTTTGTCTTTTGCCAGCAGCGCATCCCATCCGATAAAGGTGTCATCACTTTTGTCATCCGGGGTGCCATTGTCGTTCACTGCATCTTTGTAGAGAAACCATCCGAAATCCGAATTGTAACCCGCACCCTCAAAGAAAAAGGTGGCCCAGACTTCCTGTTCTTTGGGAATGATGATGCTGTTGGGATCAATGGCATCCTTGCCGGTTTCCAGTGTCAGACCGGTTCCGGCTGCCACATCATCCAGGGCAAAGTCAGCCGGATCAAAGATTCCCCCATAGGTCTTGCTGGGATTGTTCGCACATCCGCTGATTTCATCACCGGAATCCGCTTTCATGACAAAGGTTGTCAGCACAGCCGCAAGCGCCAGAATCGGAACAAACATACCGGGCCAATACCCGGTTTTTTTTGTCTGCTTTGTTTTCATGACAAACTCCTTTTGGGAAAGGGGTTAAAAAAAATATCCTGACTCCTGCTGCGCGACTGCAGCAGAAAATCAGTATTCCGCAAAAACCTCAAAAACCCAAAAATCCCAAAAACCCTAAGGGTTTTTAAAACCCTTAGGGTTTGGATTTTCAGGATTCAGATTACAACTGAAAATTGGTGGAACCGTCATCAGCTTCAACATCCACGGCATCTTTGTCATAGGCATTGTAGTTTTTTCCGGCTCCGCCTCCGTCCACTGCTGTCAAATCCTCTGTGATTCGTGAACTGCCTGCTCCAAGACCCGCACCAATGGAAACTTCCACCGCAGCAAAATCAATGCCGTTTTTGCCTTCGGCCTGGGAACGCATGACAATTGTGTTGTCTGTGTCATTCGTGGCGCTTGCATCTTCCCTGTTGTTCCATACCTTGACAGTGTATTTGTATTTTCCGTCAAAAAAGGAAACATCGGAAAGAAGAGAAACACCGCCTTTCCAATATTTCCTGTTATTCCAATCACCACTGTCAGCCGCGGCCAGACTTCCCCCCCCGCCCGGCAGGCTGCTGCTGCCATCCAGAACAAATGTCCAGTTATTAAAACTGCCGCCATTTGCCTCCAGCATGCTGTTCAATACTGCCTTGCCATGCTCCAGCCCGGCTTCGGCTGCATAAAAGGCCGCCTGTTTTCTCTTCTGGCTTCCGCTGTTGGAAGATTCAAAATTGCTTGTCCGGGTTGCAGCAATGCCGATAACCGTAAGAGCCACAAGTGTGACCATCACGGCCAGCATTGCGGCTCCGTTTTCATTGTCAAATGCTTTTCTGCGGATATATTCTGCTGTTTTCATAACATGTCTCCTTTGCTGGCGGGTTTTATAAATTCATGTTCCGCAACTGAATGGTTGTCTGGAGCAGGCGTCTGCGGAAAGGATCATCACTGTCCCCTGCCTTGCGATCTCCCAGTTCCGGACGCTTGCTGGTCAAATCTTTGCTGTGGGGTTTGGCTGTCCTTCCCAAAAGACTGATATGGATAAACCGCACAGCGTTTCTGTCAGCCTCTTTCAGGTCACCGCCATCCAAATCCGCATCTTTATATTTCCATTCCCCTTTGGTAATGTCCTGGGGGCAGTCCGCAGTATTGTCACCATCAAAATCCCCGCAGAAAGCAAACTGCAGATCTTCAATATTGTCGGCTATGGGAACATTGTTTCGCAGCAGGGTTCCGTCTGTGGTCAGTTCATAGGTTGCGGCCACGGCAAATTCCGGATGGAAAAACTGGATGGTGCTGTTGTCACTGAAACTGTTGGCAACTTTGTTGTCAAATTTTTCTGTTTTGTTGTCAATCGTTCCATCCCCGTTCAAATCATAAGTTGCATTGGCCTGGTTTTGGACCTGATTGTTATTGTTTGGATTAACCTGTGTAATAATAACGACATCCGATCTGCTTGCATTCTGTGCATCCGTGATAATGGCCATAAAACCCAGTTTCGGACTCGGATATGTTTTGCCTCCGCAGTAACAGCCACTGTCCCAGTCAGTGTAAAGATCGTCACTCAGGTCTTCCTTTACATTAAAAATAGAGGATCCTACAGGCATACCTGCACCTACCAAATGAAGGATCGGCAAATTATCACATGCCGAAAGAGTGGTTCCGGTCGGTGCTTCTCCGCATCCGGTACCCCAGTTGATATAGTTGATGGTGAGTTTGTCCGACTCCCCTTCCCCACCATTTTCAAAGATGATGGGAACAATTGGCTCCGGATTATTCTCACCTTCACCTTCACCCTGAAAATTGTATCCCCCCAAAAAGAAAAAATTGTCCCCAATCCCGCTTCCGGTCATGCGCAAATCCTGTTCAATAAAAGAGCGGGCTGTGCGCAGGCTCTGCTGCAAATCCACGACCTCATCCTGCACCACATAGGATTTGTAACTGTTGCCAAAAACCTCTATCACCCCGATGATCACCACTGAAAATATGGCCAGAGCCACCAGCAGTTCGATCATTGTAAAACCTTTTGTATTTTGCAAAATATTTTTCATCATGACTCACGCTCCCTAATTGGATATGATGGTTTCACAGGCAGTGGTATGATTTCCCCTGTCCTGCCAACTGACCTGCACCCTTACTGTTTTCAGATTCGTCAAGGGTTTGTTGTCTGTCACCACTGTTTTCAGTTTGTAGACCATTGTGTCTTCAGGATGAATTTTAACCTCTTTTTCACTTTCAGATTTGATGTCGTCAAAATTCATCTCCTTGTATTCCTCAATTTTGGCCGCGATCAGCGCATCGGCCTCGCTTACTTTCATGCTGAACGCATTTCCCTGAATGGCCGTCACCTGCATCAAAGCGGTTCCAAGCAGTCCAAATCCCAGGATGACCAGGGCAATCATCACTTCCAGAAGAGAAAAACCGCTTTCACCGTTTGCCTCTGCTGCCTTTTCATTGCCAATTATGTATTCCATCTCTCATTCCTCCCAGTTTCCGTCAAAATTCCGACGGGTTTTTATCATTCCGGCTGCGGAAACCCGCTCCACAGCTATTGTATCCCCATTGCTGATTTTCAGATAAACAGCCCCAAGCGATTTTGTGGCTGCCTTTGCATCCGGGCCATAAACAAAACGGTTATTGGAAACTGTCACACCGTCATCTATGCTGTCTTCTCCCTGATCATAGGGAATATCAAGCGTTTTGCCGTCTTTTTTGGTATAGGTTTTCACTTCGGTGTCCTTCCCATGCCCGGAACCAAAGGAAACCCCGTTGTAACTGGCAAGTTCCACTGTGCGCTGGGCTTTGTCATCCCCATCGTACAGGGTGAAATTTCCCGCATCTGTGTCAAACTGCACATACCAGGTTGTTCCTGTTTTTCCGGCATTGACTTTTGCGGCCATCATCATGGAGACCGCCTCCCGTGATGCGGCTTTGAGGCGTTCACGGGGAGTTCCTGTGGAATAGCCAATGGCCAAAGCTGCCAAAAGACCGACTATGGCCACAATCACCATCAGTTCCAGAAGGCTGAAACCTTTTGTTCCTGACTTTTTTATGGATAGCTTCTGTTTCATTTTTCCGCTCCTTGTGTTTTTTATACCAATTAAGATATGCAAAAAACGTGCCACAGAGTTGTATTTTGAAAAAATACCGGAAATGCTCTCCGGTTCCAACTCATTGATTTTGCAAGATCCGGACAGGAGAGCTTTTTGCATAAACGCATAAAAACCGGGAGATTAAAACCATAAAAATCAGCAAAAACACCTATATTAAAAATTATAAAAAATAACTTATTTCAAATATGCAAAATGATTGAAGAGTTTATCTGTTTTATAACAATGGAAATAACGCATTTCGGGGAAAAATGACAAATTTGATTCAGATTCTGCTGCGCATTCTGATCAAAAAACCGAAAATGCGGCAGAGCAGAGAAATGTGATATTGCATTTTTTGTCTGAATAATGACAATTTTTGTCAGAAAATCTGAAAAAAGCTGAGGGGGAATTTGCGTGAGACAAAATCAGGGAAGAAAAATGTATGAAACCTTAAAAATATTTTAGAGCAACTGGCAGGGAATCCTTAAATTTTTTTAGGAATTTTCTGCTTCCGGGCTGTGTCAGTGAGTTGCAAAAAATCCGGTTTTTCCGTGAAAGAATCCGTGAACCGATAAAAACAGGATTTCTCCAAAAAATCCGGTTTTTCTGTGAAAGAATCCGTGAACCGATAAAAACAGGATTTTTCCAAAAAATCCGGTTTTTCTGTGAAAGAATCCGTGAACCGATAAAAACCGGATTTCTCCAAAAAATCCGGTTTTTCCGTGAAAGAATCCGTGAACCGATAAAAACCGGATTTCTCCAAAAAATCCGGTTTTCCGTGACTACTTTTCATTTCTGCCTGCCGTTGAGAATATCCGAAACAGCGACAGTCAGTTTTTCCACACTGCCGCCCTCTTTTTCAATGACCGCGACTATGGAATACATGTCTTTCAGATTCATGCTTTCGCAGTCAGAAAGATAGGTATGGAGAATCACAGGCAGCAGAGGAAGCCGATTTTGCAGTTTTTCCAAAATGACATGCTGATCCATGTCAGGAAAATCCGGATCCAGAATCACCAGACGGATGGTGAGATCTTTGTAAATGGCGCAGAGCAGATCTTTCCCGCTTTCCGCCAGACGGACATGATAATTTTCAGCAGAGAATTCCCGTTTGAGAAATTCCCGCACATGCGGATTGCGGTCAGCTATCAGTATGGTTTTTTCCGTTTTCAATGGATTCACCCTGGCCGATTCTGTGTTTATGCTGATTTCAGAAAAGGTGTGAGGGAGTAAAAAAACAAAATGATCATTCCCGCAGACAGCAGTACCACGGAAATCGTCTGCTTCCAGTTCAGGGAAAGATGGCGGGTCATGCCGGTGCAGATCAGCCACCATTTCCATGGTTCAGTGATAATCAGAAAAAAAGGCATCCAGGAAGCCAGCAGAGTCACACCGGAAGAAAAGGCATATATGGCAAATACCCGGCGGTACGGAAAACGTTTTCCCATAGTCATCGTAATAATCATATGCGCCAGACCGGAAGCGATAAACACCATTCCCATTGCATTGAGCAGCAGGATTCCGGCAGTAAGAGCGGGATTGGGCGGATCACTCATCAGACTGGAACCGGTGAAAATCAGGGCAGAGACCGTGAGAAAAAGCAGGGGCAGCCGCATGCCCGCATCCGGTGAAAGTTCGCTGAAAAAATTTTTGGGATCACCGAGCATCCGGGACAGCACAGTAAGATAGTATCTGAGGGAAAATTTTTTTGCGTCTGTCATTTCTGTTCTCCTTTTCCTCTGTTATCCAATGATGCCTGCCTTGTACAAAAGCCCAAAGATGAGCATGATGACAGTCATAACAAAAAATACAAACCTCTCCCCCTGTCTGGTGAAATAGAGTCTTCCGTCTTCATAAACAAAGGGTTTGGGTTTTTCTGCAACAGAATTTTCAGATACAGGTTTCATTTTGTCCGCCTTTTTTCTGATATTGTTTTTCACGTAAACAACTCCGAATTGTTTGACACCATCTTAACAGGAAAATTATGAAACAGGGCGCAGGGCAGGTTTTCTGCCCTGCGCTTTGTTCTCACCTTTATTGGGAGGAAAACTCCGTCCTGCACCCATGCACAGGACGGGGTGAGAAATCCTTTAGTACGCGGGCAGTGTGCCAAACCCCTTCCAAGTCCAGAAGAAGGCTGTCATGCACAGCAGGATAATGTTCGCAATAAAGAACATGGGAATGCCCGCGCGCAGATAATCTTTCGGCTCCAGATAACCGCTGGCATACACAATCGCGTTGGGCGGAGTGCCGATGATCAGGCAGTAGGCAAAGGAGGACGCGGCTGCGGTTGACATTGCCATAAAAGGCAGGAAGGTGGAGCCGGGATGAACCAGACCCGCGACATTCAGGGTGATGGGGCCGACTGCTGCTGCGGCAGGACCGTCTGCCATGAGGTTGGTGACCACTGCGGTGATGCCGTTGCATACCGCCATGAGGGGCAGCCCCGAATCCATGCCCAGAGGAGCAAGCATGTCAATGGCAGTGCGTGCCAGCCAGTAGGCTGCGCCTGTGTCATCCAGCGTGCGTCCGAAGATGATGGCTCCTGCGTACAGCCAGACAACGCCCCAGTCCACTTTTTCATGATAATCTCTCCAGTTGACCACGCCTGCCATGATATAGGCCACAGCACCGGCCATAGCGATAACGCCGATACCCAGCCGCACAGGATAGATGCCCATGTCAAAGAATTCTTTTTCCGTGAACCAGCCGAAGATCATGACCAGAAAGATGCCGATGGCCCATTTCTGCTGTCTGTTCCATGCACCCATTCTGCCGATTTCCCTCTGCAGGTTTTCCATGGCCGGAGCCAGGGATTTGATCCGGGGCTTGAAACTCCAGTTCACCATCAGCCAGGTGACCGGAATCATGACCAGCAGGAAGGGCATGCAGTAGGTGAGCCACTGAAAATAGCCGATGTCTATGCCGAACATGTCCGAAAGATAGGTCATCATGATGACGTTGCGTGCGCCGCCCGAAGGTGCACCGGGACCGCCGATGTTGCAGGCCATGGCAATGGCTATCATAAGTACTTTGCCCAGTTCCGGATCTTCGGGAATGTCTTTGGTCAGACTGCTCTGGTAGAGCATCATGCCGATGGGCAGGAACATGGCCGCGAGCGCATGGTCAGAAATGAAAGACGCGAGAGGGGCTATAATCACAAAGAAAACCAGCGTAATCCAGCGCACATCCGGCACTGCCAGTTTTTTGAACATCAGCATGCAGATGCGCTTGTCAACCCCGGTTTTCACAAAGGCTGCGGCAAACATGAGGCTGCCCATGATAAACCATACCGCGTCATCCCAGTACAGCATGGCCACTTCCTTTCTGCCGAGAACGCCGGTGAACACCAGGATCAGACCGGTGCAGAAGGATACAGTGGGCAGGGGGATACATTCCGTGAGAAAACAGAGAACCACAAACGCGCCCATGGCAATGGCAACCTTGATGTGCCATGCGCCCAGGTCTGCGGCTTTTTTGTCGTTTTCCGAGAGATTTTCATATTTCAGTCCCTCTTTGCGAAGCTCCAGACCGGTTTTCATAATGCCCATGAAAACTTCATCAGACACATTTTCCTCAATGTGTTTCTGAGCCAATTTGAAATGTTTCTCGGTCGCTGTGATTTTGGCACCTTTGACCCATTTCAGATCCCGGCTCATAAAGCGGGCTTTGGACAGCGCGCCCATGTTCATGTTTTTTTCCATGATCTGGGCCGTGAGCAGTTGCCACTGCTGGGCATCGGTGCTGGGGATTTGGAACAGTTCTGTGGTAAAAAAATTGATGACAGATTTCGGCCCCACCTTGTACTCGGTTCCCACATCCTTCATCCCGTAAGGAGTGGGCATCAGAAGAATGATGAACAGAAGAGTGACCGGAAAGATAAACACCTTCCAGTCCACATATTTGTCATAGCCTTTGGCTTTCTTTTTTACAGATACTGTTTCTGCCATGGATACAGACTCCTTTTCTGAAAAGAGGGTTGATTTGTTATGATCGTCTCACAATGATATTGGCCATTTCAAAGAAAAGTTCCTGCTCACGCACCACACCGACCACTTTTCCGTTCCGTTTGACCACCAGCCGCCGGATCCGTTTGCTGTACATCATCTCGGCCAGTTCCATGAGGTTGGTGTCCTCATCCACACTGATGGGTGTGTCGGACATGAATTCCGAGACTTTTTTGCCGGCTATGGTTTTCATCTGGGTGGTGAACAGACCGCGCCAGAACATGGTGGAATACTGAATGCTGTCGGCCATGGAAGGTTTGGGAGCGGAAAGATAGCCCGGACGCACTGCCCCAAGCAGATCATAGATGCTGAGAATGCCGCTCAGTTCTCCATCCCGGTTGAACACCAGTATGGAGCGATGACCGGTTTCCATCACCCGGTCGCTGGCTGCCAGCCCCTCAAAGGATTTCAGAAGCTGCTCAATGGCTTCTTTGACAGTTCTGTCTTCGGTCAGGCTGGTGTAATCCTCCACACGGATCATGATTTCGCCGGCTGTCTTTTCCGGCCGGTCCTCCTTGAACCGGAGAGCATTGTACGCATCATTGATCTTGGCTGTAAGCAGATCCAGATCGCAGGGTTTGTTCAGATAGTCAAAGGCTCCCAGTTCCAAAGAAGCCCTTGCCGAAACCTGTCCGCCATGGCCGGTCAGCATAATCACCTGGGTGTCCGGATTGATTTTTTTGATTCTTTCCAGCGCGTCATGGCCGTCCATGCCCGGCATCCGGATATCCAGCACCACCACATCCTGAGGATTTTTCTTCAGAATCTCAATGGCTTCCTCACCGGTTCCGGCCATTGTGGCCTCAAATCCCTTTTTTTCCAGTATCCTGGATGTTGTCTCACGGAACTTTGCTTCGTCATCCACCATCAGGACTTTGATTTTCTTTGCCATACATTTTTCTCCCTTTGCATGAATTGTTAATCAGTGTCCGGGTTTCAGGTTTCAGTGTTCAATCTGATACCTGAAACCTGAAAACAGAATTTTCACTTCCCCAAAAAGACGCAGGGCATAAGAATCAGCCCAAACCCGTGCCAAATATCAGTCACTGCTTTCCGAACAGGAAAAAGCAAGCACTGTGCCAAACCATAACCAAAGATATAAATCAGAAATGTCAGACACTTAAAATTATGTATGCAGATTTTGCACTGGAAGCGGCCCTGTGCAGTTGTCGATAATTTTTACAAGGTGTAAAAGGATCGGAATTTGATTTCTCAGGAATTTTCTATACAAAAAATGATTTTCATCTGTACAAAATATGACAGGCCATTCTTTCGGCATTGCTCTATGTCCGGATTAATTATCTGTAATTTAAAGGATAAAAAATATTCATCAGTTCTGGCACGGCCTTTGCTGTATTCAGAGGCAGGAATGAAAAAAACAGATTTCGGGGGTTCAGATGTCATCAATCACAGAAAGGAGGATGTTATGGCCAATTTTTTTCTTCGCATAAGCGATGTCATCACGGCAAATATCAATGACATGATTGATCGCGTGGAGGATCCGGAGCGGATGATCCGTCAGATTATCCGGGAAATGGAAGACAATATCCGCCGGGCCAGGGAAGGGGTTCTGGATGCCATGACCAATGAAAAACAGCTTGCCAAAGAACTGGACTGGCATCGCAGACAGTCTGAGGAATGGCGGGCAAAGGCTGAAAAAGCCCTGCGCACAGGCAAAGAGGAACTGGCACGCAAAGCTTTGGGCAGAAAGAAAGAGCATGACCGGATTGTCGCGGATACAGAAGGTGCATGGGAAGCTGCCCGCAATACCAGCACAAATCTGAAAACCCAGTTGAAGAAACTGGAAAACAAGCTGGATGAGGCCCGGCGCAAACGCGCCAGTCTGGCAGCCCGCCAGCGTGCGGCCGAAGCCCGGCAGTATATGAGTTCCACGGAACGTTATTTTGACAGGGGCGTGATTGCCCAGGACAAGTTTGAGCGCATGGAAGAAAAGGTGGTGGAAATTGAGGCCCGCACCGAGGCCATGCTGGAACTGGATGATGAAAAATCCGAGTTGGAAAAGGAATTTGATGATCTGGAAGTGGAAACCGATGTGGAACTGGAATTTGAGGAACTGAAAAAGAAGGTGGGACAGGGATAGGCCCTGTGCCGGAAATGTCAATTCACAAAGAAAAGGAGATTGCACCATGAGAAAAACAGCAAAGAAAATCACGATGACAATGGTTGCGATACTGGCTGCCGGATGTATTCAGTTTATTCCGAATGCGGCTTTCGCTGAAGTCAAAACCTTTCCCGGCATCATGGATGAAGCCCTGCCGCCTTTTAAAGGCGAAGGCCCTGTGGTTGAGGAAGCTGCAAAAACCGGCGGACTGATCATGGGAACCACTGTGGGCGTGATCGCGGGTTTTCCCCTTGGAATTGCCGGAGCAGTGGCCGGTGCGCCCTTCAACAAGCACCGGGAAGGCGCATACGCGGGATTCATGATCCCCACCATCGCGGGCCAGGCTGTGGGACAGTACACAGCCGGAGCAGTCACCTATATCCCCAAAAAGGTTCTGTTTGATGCACCCAAAGCCTTTTTTGATGTCATTTCCGCTGAGGATGCCAAGTACAGGAAATAAGGGAAAAGCGGTTTCGCTGTCCTGAAAACTGTCAGCAGATCGAAGATTGTTTCGGATTGTTCGATCTGCTGATGCATTGCCGTTGTTTTCTTATCCAAAAATCCACGGTGTCTTTTGGCACATCCTTTGCTTTGAATGAAAGCAGACCGTGAAATATTTTACCATTCATCCTATTGGAGGCAAACATGCTGTGGATTTTTCTTTTTGCCGTGACAGCACTGATTCTGTTCATCAGAACCCGCACACGGATGAACAGATACAGAAAAATTTCTGATCTGGCTCTGCTGCGGCTGGAACTGGATCGGCTGGAAAAAGCCGGATCAGTTGATGAAAAAGCCTTTGATTCTGCAAGAAAAAAGATTGACTATGCCATCACCCGCATTTTCATTGACGAAGAGAAACTGCAGCCCGGAACTGCGGCATGGTTTCAGCGCAGGAATGAGGCATGGGAAAATCTTGCCTCTTCTCTGAACCTTGATGTTCGGGAAACTCCCTGGCGGGCAAAACGGACGGAAGAAATGCAGACTGAAACTGCTGAGACTGTGCAGACTGCTTCGGTTAAAACACCTCCGCTCCCGCGTGTCAAACCTGCTCCGGTTTCCAAACCTGTGCCTCCGCCATTGCCTCCTCAAACCGTTGTCAAAGTCAGGACAGAAACAGTCCTTTCTGTGAAAATGCAGCCCATTCCCACTGATTCCATGAAACAGCCGGGATCGTCCCCAAAGACGGATCAGAAAACTGCAAGACCGGAATCTGCTTCGGTGAAACAGGCAGATATTCCGTCCCGTGCAGTTCCGGCATCTCCGGCAAAAACGGTTTTGCAGAAAGATCAGACAAAAATTTCCGCACCTGCTGCTCTCAAAACAGATCAAAAAGAAAAACTCCGCGACACTGCGCGTTTTGCCTGGGAATCCCAAAAACCCGGTCAACTGGAACAGCTTATGCAGAAAGTCACAGGCTGGTCACGCCTGCTGATTCCCTTTCTGCTTCAGAATATCGGCTGGTTTGTGAGCTGCTTTTCCTTTATTTCCGGTTCTGTGTTTCTTATCAGTTATTCCGAGGGATTTCTGCGGCTGCTGCTGATTTGCCTCTGTCTGCTGGCCTATACCCTGCTCACGCTTTTCGGAGCCTGGCATATCCGCAGGAAAAAACCGGAACTGGGCACAGCCGCAAATGTTCTCACTACGCTGGGAATGCTGCTGATTCCCCTGAGCATTGCATCCGGCATACGGCTGGCAAATGTTCACCTGATCGCGGGCGCGGGCATTACACTGCTGAGTTTCGGTATTTTCTGGTACTGCGCGCAACTGGCCTCCGGCACAATGGATCGCTCTCTGCAGGGGCTTCATCCCCGTCTTTTCATGTGTCTTGCAGCAGTGCAGATGGCTGTTCCCGCTCTGATTCATTTTCCCTTTTGGTATCTGATGGCTCTGTTTCATCTCCTGCTTCTGATTTTGCTGGGATACAGCCTGATCCGTTTCACCAAAGAATGGTTCCGCTCTGTTTTTCTGGACAGAGAGAAAACCGCATATTACGCGGCAGGAACGCTGGTTTATGCAGCGACTGTTTCCTTCCTTCATCTCACATGGTCTTATCCGGGTTCCCTGTCTGCCGCATATTACGGCCCGTTTCTCATGCTCCTTTCCGCTCTGCTCTTTTATGCCGATGCAGAATGCAAACAGTGGGTGAAAGAATACGCTTTTCTGTCCCGGTTCACCATAGCCGTGTATGCAGTTTCTGTCACAGCCATTTTCCTGTCTTTGGGAAATCCTTTTTCCCGTGTGCTCACGCTGTCTCTGGGTATAATTGTATATGGCACAGTGATATGGCGGTATCTGACCATCACGCCGTTCTGGCTGCTTACCGGGTGCTTCTGTGCCTTGTACGCGACGGTGATTCTGCAGCACATTCCGGCACAGACGCATTTTCTCGCCAGCCTTCCGGGTTTGGCCGGACTGCTGGGCATTCAGATATGGGCAGTGAAACGCAATGCCCGGTCTCTGGCATTCACGGTTTTCCGCATCCGGGGCGCACTGGGAACCGGCCTTGCCATCTGGAGCCTTGCCAGCAGCAGCCCCGGTCTCACCGGTTTTGTCACCTGTCTTTTTCTCACGGTTTTTGTCTATGTTTCTCTGCGCCATGCGCCGGAATACCTGCTGGAATCCGTAAAATTCATAAAGAAACAAGTGCCGGAAAACCAAAGGGATCTGCGGGATACAAAATTGTTTTATGCTGTGCTGTTCTGCTCGGTTCTCACAGTGTTTTATGCACCGTTATATCCGGGAATTCTGCGGCAGACTCAGTTTGCAGCAGGTCTTATTCTGCTGTCTGCTGTGTGGAGTGAACTGGCTCTTTGGATGTTCCGCAAACAAAGCCAAAACCTGTCTCCCCGCGTTCCCATGCTCCTGAACGCGTCTCTGCTGTCTGTCTTTTCCGCAATTGCCGTGATGCATCATTTTATGCCCCGGTCAAGACAGATTCTTGTTATGATTCCTGTCATGGCAATGGGCAGTGTGATTGTGTTCCGGCAAAGTCTGGTTCTCCGGGATCGGTTTCTTTTTTCTCTTGCTCTGGTTATGGGCGGAGCATCGGGCGCATTCATAAAACGCAGCTTTTTCCCCGGAATTTCTGTGGGAATGGCATCCTTGCTGATTTCCCTGAGTCTGTGGTTTGTCATCTGGCATCTGGAACGTATGCACAGGATTCGTGCCATCCTGACAACAGACAATCCGCAGGAAACCAAACCCCTTTTCACTTTGCTTGGAATCCAAGATATTCTGCCCCGCACCATTCCGGAAGCCTTTGGCCCGCCCCTGACATGTGCGATGATTCTTTTATGGGGAATCGGATTTTTCAAAGCAGGACTGTATCTGCTTCACAATGGACCTGATTTTCTGTGGATTGTCACTGCAGTTCTTGGCACTGTGCTGACCGTTCTCTTTCTTGCCCGCTTCCGTATGCTGTATTTTTTCGCGGTTCCTGTTCTCATGGGGCTGGGCATATTTCTGACAGTAATGAAACCGTTCCTGTCATGGGAAATTCCCTCAATCAGTCTGGCGGTTTCCTTTTATGCTCTTGTCATTTGGATTCTTGTCAGACAGTGCCTGAGCAGTGCAAAACTTTTCCGCATTGCACAAATTCTGCTTCTTACCGGCGGACATAACGGCGGAGGACGCGAGCAAATCTGATTTATGACCCATAAAACCGGATACCTGATGATACTTTGCAGTACAGCCGCCTCGGTTCTGTTTTGGGTGGATCAGACCGGACTTGCCATAGTGCCGGTACTGGCGGTTTCCCTGATTTTTGTTTTTCTTTCCGGAAAATTATATGCCAAACCCGCTTATACCTATGATGTGCTGGCACTGATTGCAATGATTCTGCTGGTGGTGCATACGGAAATTCTGCAAATTGAAAATACCCGTCTTCTTCTTTCTGACCCGCGCACCGGAATGCTGATGACCTTTGCAGCACTTGGCATGATGACCGTTGGCATTTGGCTGAAGAAAAAACAGGGTATGGACAATTCGCGTGACAATGCAGAAAAAACAGCCTCCCCTTGCTTGAGGAAGGATGAAAACATCCCTGATAATGCAGAAGAAACTGTCTCCCCTCCCTTGAGGGAGGGGACGGGGGAAGGTGAATGCGTTATTGCGCGTCCCGATGCCCGAATCCGCCCCTTTTTTCATGTTGCCACTTTGCTGATTTTTTCAGCAGGGTTCCATGAACTGCTTCTGACTGTTTCCGGCATGGAAATCCGGCTTATGCTCATTGCAGGTCTGCTGATTGCCGGAACCGGTCTGCTGATTCTGCACCATTGCCGGAAACAACACTGGCAGAACATAAGCGGAGTTGCGCTGATATGCCTTTCCCTGCTCTGTCTGCAAATTTTTGTTTTTCATCCGGGCAGCGCGTTTGCTTTTTTCCCTTCCCAGGGAGATCAGTGGATCAGCATTGCCCTTATGAGCATGATATTGGCATTTCTGTCTGTTTCATCCCGAATTTCCACATATTTCTCTGCAACATACATTTCCTCTTTCCGGCAGATGGCATGGATTTGCTACCTCTGGGCTGGGTTTAAAGCCGTACCGCTTTTTGCAGATGTTTTCATGGGATATTCCATTTCCGCATTTGTTCCCTGTTTCTTTGCTGTAATGGCAATCGGCTTTTTCCCGCTTACGGAAAAACTTTCCCACGCAGCCAACTGGCGGGGCATTGTGCTGCTGTTTTTGGGAACAGGGATTTTTTTCAGCATGGTTCCCCTGACCGGCCTGCCTGCGGGAATGAATGCGGCTGCTCCCATCTGGGCTTGGACGCTGCTGATTTCCGGCACTATTCTTCTTCCATACTGGAATAAAAAATTTCCGGTGTGGTCAGTGGAACCTGTTTTCTGGCCCTGGGCAGGTCTGGTGCTGGCTGTGTTTTATCTGCCTGTCACCGAAGGCATTTTCACAGCAATGCTGAAAATGTCCTACTGGATCGGGCTTTCGGTCTTCTTTTTCCTCATGCTGCGGAACCAGTCCGAAGAAATTATGGTCTGGCTGAGTGTCATCTGCATGAGTTTTGCCGCATTCACGTTCCTGCTTCAACTGATACCGGACACAGCAAATCTGCATCTGCTGATGATGGGCTGTCTTGCATGGGGAAATCTCCTGCTGGCAATGATACCGATCCGGCCCTATTTCCGCAGACTGCTCCTGTGGATGGGATGGAAAGAATTTGATCTGATTCCGCCTTTGCGTGCAGTTCCCTCTCTGATTTTCACCGGCAGTCTTGTGCTGACTGCATACCTGAACTGCGCGCTTATGCTGGCAAGAAACACCTCTTTTTCTGTATCTTATCTTTTGGTGACAACCCTGTTCCTGTGCCTTTCCTTTCTGCACCTGTATCTGAGAAATCCCGGCAAAGCAGAGACACAGGGCATATTTCTTTCCTTTTTCTGCCTTGTGTTGGCACTGAAAATTGAATTTTCGGCTCTGCCTTCCCTTTCTCTGATCCTGACACTGTGGAGTGTTCTGCTCACAGCGACCGGCATTCTGTGGCACCATTATCAGAAACAAAGCGCGGAAGCCCCCCAGGTCCCAGTCCCCAGCCCCTTATTCTCCGCTCTTTCCGGCTGGATCAGTGTGAGTTCTTTTATCGCTCTGATTTCTCTGGCTGTTATGCCATTGGGATCCTTTGCGGAAGCGGTTCTCACCATTGCGCTGCTGAGCATTGTCATGGCAACAGTGGGAGAATTCCGGCATCTGGTTTTTATGAAAAAGACGGCCAGAATTCTGGGATTGATCCTGCTCCATCTTTGGCCTGTGGCGTTTCTCCCTGCAAAAAAAGGGGCTGCTTTCAGCATATGGCAGTTATGGCCTGTTCTGATGACACAGTTTGATCGGATTCAGATTCTTTTCCCCTGGTATGCACTGGAACTGGCTTTGCTGTCATGGGCGATACTGGGTCTTCGCAATTTTGCGGCAGGACAGGCAGGGGAAAAATATCCGTTCCTGAGACGGATAAGACTCCGTTTCCATTTTATTGTCACCTTGGCTCTGTGTGAATGGGGACTGCATCTGTATCTGTTCGCGCACCAGACATTTTCCGGAACAGTTCCCCATGCAGAAATTCAGTCCATTGCGTTTCTGACAACCGCATTTCTGCTTATGGCTCTTGGGGTCCGGCAGATGAAACTTTCTCCTGCATCTGCATGGGTGTATGCGCTTTCTGCCATCGCGGGACTGACAGGGCTTTATCTGCGCCTGCTGATCCTCGGCCCGGTTTCTCTGTGCATATGGGACAGCGGACTTGTTCTTTCCGCAGCATGGACACTGACACTGGCAGCCCGTTTCACAGAATCAGAAACTTTTTCCGCTCCCATGCAGAGAATCTCCTTTCTGCTTTCCATTGCGCTGCTGTTCACCTTTTCATGGGAGATCGGCTCTGTCCACGCAAGCAGCATTCTGATGCTTACCGGGCTGCTGTATCTTTCTCAATACCATGCCACAGACAAAGTCTTTACTCTTTACACCGGAACCGCTTTGATCAATGCCGCCCTGTATCTGTGGATTCCGCTCTGGTCACAGAAAAGCAGTCTGATGCAGTTGTATGCCGTGCCTGCCTCTGTGACCGTGCTGGCAATTCTGCATCTGCACCGGAAGGAACTGAGGCGCAGTGTGCTGAATGCGTCCCGGCTGACGGCTGTGTGTGTGCTGTATGCCGCAGTTTCCCTGGATCTTTTTCTCCGTCCCGAACTCTCTGTTTTCATTCTTGCTTTGGGACTGAGTCTTGCAGGAATCATCGCGGGCATTGCCATGCGGATAAGGGCTTTTCTCTATGGCGGTGTGGTGTTTCTGGTGATGAATGTCCTGTCTCAGATGTTCCGCTTTTATCCGGAGCAGGGATTGGGAAAGGGCATTGTGCTGGTTGTGATGGGAGCAGTGATTATGACTGCCATGATCTGGTTCAGCCTTCAGAAAGAGGAAATTCTGAAACGCTTCCGCATCATCCGTGCGGATTTGGCACAGTGGGAATAGATCCCTTTGGATTTGTTTTTTCTCCTGATGCCAATGTTGGAAATCTGACTGTTCAGTATGAATAAAAAAGCTCCTGCACTTCTTCCACGCTCCTGTTCTTCAGAAGCGCAAGCATAAGCAGAATCCGGGCCTTGGGCGGATTCAGCTCATCCGAGGCAATGAATTTCATGGCATCATCATCAATTTCCGCATTTCTTCCCACAGTGCCGCTGGACACACGGGAACTGCGGACAATGAAGATGCCTTTTTCTGCTGCTTCGGCTGCCGCGGCAAGCACAGCCGCGTTCATGTTCCCATTGCCGTTGCCTGCAATGACAATGCCTTTTGCCCCTTTTGAAACCGAACATTCAATCAAATCCGCGGGCATATCCGCGCACGCGTACAGAATATCCACACGGGGCAGGGAGACAGTGCCTTGCAGGGAGAACTCACTCTGAAATGTGTGTTTGCGGAAAGGCTGTCTGAAATAGACTGTGTTTCCATATGTTACGGTTCCGATCAGGCCATTGACAGGTGAGACAAAGGTTTCCACAGCGCCTGTGTCGCTTTTGGTCAGGGAATGGGCCTCATGAATCCTGTCATTCATCACCACAAGAATGCCGCGTTTTTCCGCATCCGGATCCGCAGCAACCGCAACAGCGTTGTAAAGATTCAGGGGGCCATCCGCACTGAGTGCTGTGGAAGGACGCATAGCCCCTGTCATGACTGCCGGTTTTGGGCTTTTTACCATCAGGTTTAAAAAGAACGCTGTTTCTTCCATCGTGTCTGTGCCATGTGTCACCACAACGCCGCTGACCTCTTCTGATTCCAGAACAGTGTTGATTTTTTCAGATATTTTTCTCATAATATCAAAAGACATATCCTGTGAACCGACATTCGCAATCTGCTCCGCATGGATATCTGCCAGTTCTGCAATACCCGGCACGGCACTCACCAGAGAGGCAATGTTCATCCGGCCGGAAATATAACCTGCCTGTGTTCCGGGTTTTCCTGTTCCGGCAATTGTGCCGCCGGTTGCCAGTATCACGACTTTGGGCCTGCCATGTTCTGCTGTCTGCATAGTTCTGTTCCTTTTTTGGACGAAAGGCTCACTCTGAGTGGACAGGACAGTTTTCTGAAATTCGGGACTTTGGTGTTTTTCCGCAGAAAAAAAAACTCCCAGGAAGCTCTGTCCTGAGAGTTTTTGTATTATGAGCCGGTGATCTTCAGCAATCAGAAAATCGTGTAGGCAACACCCATAAAGAATGTTGTCACGATGTCATCATCCTCATTGTCACCCTGATCACGGTGGTCAAACCGAAGTTTGGTAACCAGATCAATGGTGTTGGTCAGATAAAAACGGAAACCGGTTTCCAGAGCGTTGCGAATTTCATCATCCTTATCACTGTCTTCCACCACCGTGTAGGTGATTTCCCACATATTGATCCAGTCAATTTTGTTGGAAATTTCATAATCCAGATCCATGCGGTTTTTGAATTCATGGTTGGCATCGCCAAACTCCCAGTCCACCAGCACGGTGGAATAGGTGAATTCCTCCACAAACTGCCATTTGAAACCATAGGGTCTGGCATATTTGAAAGAGGCACCGATGGTCGGGTCATGTTCATTGCCCTGATAATCAGAGAAAAGCCAGCCAAGTCCTGCCTTTGCCTCCCATCCATGCTGACGGCGGATTACCTTTTCATCCTGGAGAATGTCCTGAATGCGGATGACGCCGAAAGCCTTCAGATTGCCGTCTGTGAGCAGACCGGCTTCTCTGAGAACTTTTTCCATATCCTCATACCAGTATTTTTCGTATTCCCGCAGGCTGTATTTGCTCTTGTATTCATTTTCCCTGTGGATGACAGCAGCCAGTTTCATATAGGTTTCGTCTGAAACTGCGCCTTTGATGATGCCGTATTTTGTCAGATCCTCCACGATCCGCACAGCCTCCATGAGCGGTGTGGCAGTGAAGATTCTGCCGTAGCCCGCGCCAGCCGTGACTTTGGCGTAGGGATCGTCATCCTCTCCGCCTTCCAGATCACGGTAGGAGAAATCAAATCTTCCGAAGGCAAAAAATTCTCTGGGTCTGTCTTCCCGGAGATATTTCTTGGCTTCTGTCCATGCATCAACATACCAGTTTTCCATGGACTTGTCCTCATCATTTCCGCCTCTGCTGAAATCCCCCCTGCCTTCGGCATAGGCTTCCCATTTAAAGGGAAGTGTGCTGTATTCCATATCATACCATATGGAGCCGGATCCGTTGTAACTGGTCTGATCCTGGTTGCCGTCTTTGAGGTTGAACAATGCCTGGAGTTCAGCATCATGGAAAAAAATATCCGGTTCCACATAATCCCTCAGATCCAGTGCAAGTGCGGATACAGGAAACAGCATACACAGACTCAGTATCACACCCAACAAACCTTTTTTCATCTTTTCCTCCTTCTTTCATACGGTTGAATGTCAAAAACAGCGGCAGGAACACTGTTCTTTGTTCCAGCCTCAGAAGCATACCTAAAACAGGAAGAAGAATAAATCAAGACAAAAACAGCCCTGAGGAATGAAAAGTAAACAACTTCCACTTTTTCGTGATTCCGGCGAAAGCCGGAATCCAGTAATTTCAGTCTGTTCCGGACTCCGGCTTTTGCCGGAGTGACGGAGGTTGTTTAATTCGCTTTCCTGAAAGAAAAATATCGTGAATTTGAAACCGGTGATCTGAAAATTTCAGGTTCCGAATTCTGTCAATCCGGTACAAGTCTGAAGCTGTTTTTTTCAACCTGCCATGAACTTCACGTCAGGCAGCGGATGGAATTGGCCGATTTTCTGCAACGCGATCATGTTTCTTTTCCGATGGAGTCGGAAATCTGTTTCACAGCCAGAGGAATGCGCCCGTCTTCGGCAATATCTTCCGCAATGGCCCGGATATGCGCGTCCAGGGACTGCTCATCGTCATTCCATATGTACGGACGTTCCGCAGACGGAGATATTTTCAGCACATCCAGTATGCTTTCATACACCTGCCGGGTACGCCGGGAAAGAGTGGCTCTCGCGTCATAATGGCCTGCGACAATTTTTGTTCTCAGATCCGCTGCCTGCACCCCGAACATGAGAGCAATGGCTGCATACTGCCGGAAGATGTCCACAGACTGCCGGGCCAGGTTGGCAGAACCGAATCCCTGACTGTTGATGTTCTGGTTGAACTGTTCGGCATGGGTCGGGAAACGGTCGGCCAGTGAATTTCCGTAAAAAGAAAGCAGCGGCATGATGGAATTGCCGCACAGCTGCAGCCCTTTGAGTCCCAGATTCACTTTCCGATCAGGATTTCCCACCAGAGAGGGGGGCAGGCCGTTGCTGAATTCGGGCGTAACCAGCAGCGCGATCTGGACATCCATATGCTTGGCAAGCAGCCCCATATAATAACGCAGATGATCCATCCCCACACCGATATACTGTCCCAGAAAGTTTCCGCAGTGAAAATATGCGGAATGCTCCGCGTCGATCAGGGGATTGTCTGAAACAGAGTTCATTTCCGTTTCCACCTGTCGTCTGATTTGGGAATATCCGTCAATGACCGGCCCCAGGAACTGCGGAAGACAGCGGAGAGAATAGCGATCCTGTATCAGTCCGATCCGGGGATCAGCCGTATCGCCGTCCGGTTCATTGCGGACAAGCAGGGACCCGGAGAGCAGATCAGACATGCGCTCTGCGGCCCATATCTGACCCGGATGGGGTTTGAGGCGATGAACAAAGGGATGAAAAGACTGGTTGGTTCCGCCCAGTCCCTGAATGAAAAGTCCGTGTGCGGCCAGATTCAGCGCCAGCAGGATTCCGGCCTCATGCACACAGTTGGCGGCTATGCCGGTCATTGCGGAAGTGCCGTTGATAATGGCCAGCCCTTCTTTGGGAGCCAGCCGGATGCGGGGAAGCCCGATACGCTCCAGAGCAGAAATGCACCCCATATCCTCTCCGTTCATGCTGACCTGAAAGGCATTGTCCAGCCCGATGGCAGCACCGGCAATATGGGAAAGCGGAACCAGATCGCCGCTGGCTCCGATGGAACCCATTTCATGAACATGGGGAGTGATGCCCGCGTTGAGAAAATCCGCAAGCCGCTGAATAATTTCCATGCGCACACCTGACACGCCCTGCATGAGGGAATTGGCTCTCAGGAGCATGGCCGCGCGCACATCCGTCTCCGGCAGTCTTTTTCCAGCGCCGGTTTTGTGGGGCCAGGGGATGTTGTTCTGGAGAACTTCGGCTTGCTTTCCGGGAACCGCAATGTCGGACATTCCCCCGAATACCGTGGTGACACCGTAAACAGGACGGTTTTCCGCAACAGCCTGTATGATAAATTCATGGGATTTGCGAATCTGATCTGCAATCCGCTGATCACGGCTCAGACGGACCCCGGTCTTGCGCCGCGCCACTTTCACCACATCCGCAATGTGCAGCCCCTGCCCGCTGATGGTCACTGCATCATCCTCAGCCTCCAAAACTGCTGAATATCCTCCGCCTGTCCTGGTTTCCTGTCTGCTGTCCATTCAAATGTCCTGTTTTTTCCCAAGTTGTGCGGAATCACCCGCGAATCGGCTCTTTGCGTCTTTCTCCGGTCTGTCAGGCCTGATATTGTTTATACAGAGAAAAAACGCAAAGAACGCAGGTCAGTATTAAAATAGCGCTCTTATGCACTGCCCAGACACATTTTACTGACTGATGTTACGCAACCTTTCAAAAATCAGGCAGTTATATTTTTCACAGTCATTCCGGCGCAAGCCGGAATCCAGTGATTTCAGTATATTCTGGATACCGGCTTTCGCCGGTATGACAGAAGTGCGTAACATCAGTTACTGATTGAAGGTTTTGACCTTCTCATTGTAGGCCTTCAGTTCACTTTCGTATTTCTGCATTTTCTGATTATACAGTTCTTTTTTTGCCTTCAGATCCGCCAGTGCCTGACTGTGCTGTTTCACCTTGTAGTCGTTTTTGCGGGGAACTTTCTCTGCATTCAAACGTTCCTGCTCCTGTGTCAGGGCGTTGTACTCCTTTTCCAGTTCCAGCCGCATGGCATCCAGACGCTTTGCCTCTCTGTCAAGGGATTGCCCAGACGCTGCTTTTTTGTCCTCCGCAGAAGGCTGGAATGCTTCATATGCTTCTGACGCAGGAGCCGGGGAGTCCTCGGGACTGCTTTTGAGTTCGGTGTATCCGGCTGCTTTTTCCCGCTGATCTTCGGGAACCTGACTCAGATCATCCGTAAACCGGATGGCCCCGCTCTCATCCCTGTATTTGTAAAATTCTGCGGAACACGGCGCTGAAACAAGAAGAAAAAGAAAAATCCATGCACATTTTTTCATGACAGAACCCTCCCTGTGAGTGTTTTTTTCTGTGAATATATACAACCGGACAAAACAGTTTTCAACAACGATTTGACAATTCTCCGGGATATGTGTAAATAAGTTGTGAATCTGTGCAGACTTTATAAACCCATAACTCTGGATTCATTTTTCCCCTTATGAAACCATACAGCATAACAAACGGATTTTTATTTGTTTTCTTCGCCATCGTCTCTTTTGGTCTCTGCGGATGTCTGTGGTCCGGCCCTTTTTCCCGGTCAGCAGGGCAGGCCGGAGAAGAAATTTTTTCGCAGGCTGAATCTGCATTCCGGTCAAAATCCCACAGAAAGGCCCTGAGTCTGTACAACGAATATCTCAGCCGGTATCCGGACGGAACACGCGCTGCAGACGCGCTCATGCGGGAGGGAGAGATATACCGCATGTCCCGGGATTATGTGACAGCCGGAAAGGTATATCAGTATCTTATGGACAGATACCCCCACAGCCCCAGATATTCGGAGGCCCTGGTGGAAAGACTCACAACCTGGCAGGCTGAAGGGGCATGGCAGGAAATCATCCGTCAGGGGGACCTGTTTCTCAGACAGGCCCGAAGCGAACAGGCCGCCTCCCGAATCTCCATGATTCTGGGGGATGCCCACATGTTTCTCAACGCTCCTGCCAATGCCGTGTATTATTATGCACGGGCCGGTGAATCCCCCGGTTTTGCCGATAAATATGCCATCTCCAAACTCAAAAACGCTGTCCGGAAACTGCATTCCGGAGATATTATCTCTCTGCTGGGCAGGGTGAAGGATCCGGTTTCCAGAGGTTATCTGATGTTTCAGCTTGGACTTGCGGAAGTGGAAGAGGAGCGGTTTGAGGATGCGATGCGGACCCTGTCCCAGTATGTCACCCTGGCTCCGAATCATGAATATGCACAGCAGGCCCGGCAGTTGATGACGGAACTGGAAAACCGTTATCAGACAGGCATCAGAACTGGCAGCCAGTCTGGGAGTTACGGTCTGCGCAAAATCGGATGTCTGCTTCCGCTGACCGGCTCCTACGAGGTTTATGGGAACAAAGCCCTGCGGGGCATTGAGCTGGCCATTCCCAAAAGCATGGCAGGAGAACCGGTAAGCCTTGCTGTAAAGGATACCGGATCAGATCCGGCAAAAGCTGTCACAGGTGTGGAAGAACTGGCGCAGGAGGGTGTTTCCGTGATTATAGGGCCCATTATCACTGCCGAATCCGCTGCTCCGGTTGCACAGCGATACGGAATTCCTGTCATCACACTGACACAGAAAAACGATATTACCCAACTGGGTGATTTTGTTTTCAGAAATTTTATCACCCCCCAGATGCAGGTCAATGCCCTGGTATCCCATGCCATAAAAAAAAGAGGCTTGCGCAGTTTCGCTGTTTTGTATCCGGATGAAAAATACGGTTATACATTTATGGATTTGTTTCAGAATACAGTTGCAGCCCAGGGAGGCATGATCAGCGTTTCCCAGTCCTATGCCACAAATCTCAATGATTTCCGCGGCCCCCTCAGCTCACTGGCCCGGAACCGGGATTTTGACGCCCTTTTCATTCCGGACGCACCGCGGAAAGCCGGGATGATTATCCCCCAGCTTGCATACTATGGGGTGAAAAAAGTCCTGCTTCTGGGAACGAACCTCTGGCATTCGGATGAACTTATCAGCATGGCAGGGCGTTTTGCACAGGGAGCGGTGATGCCGGATGTGTTTGCAACTGAAAGCGATGCACCGGAGGTTGCGGAATTTGTCCGTCTTTACCGGGAAAGCTATGGAGAAATGCCAGGATTCATTGAAGCCCTGTCCTATGACACAGCCATGATTGTGCGCAGGATTCTTTCCGATCCCCGTGCCGGAAGTCCCGCAGATATCCGGGATGCACTCATGAATGTCCGGAATTATCCCGGTGTGACCGGCCTGACCTCCTTTGATGAAAGCGGCGAGGCGCACAAAGAGCTTTTTCTGCTTACCATTGAGGGGAACCGGTTTGCAGAGATTGTCTCTCCATAGGGAATTGGAATTTTTTCAAATGCCGAAGAATTCAGGGGGCAGAACAGGACGATCTGAGGAAAGGGACATAATACCGGTTCGCCATTGATCTGAAACACAGGTTTTTCAGAAAAACCGGATTTTTCGGAAAAATCCGGTTTTTTGAACACACGAAAAATTCTTTTTGCCTGCCTGCAGGTATATTTTCAATGGGAAATTGGTATAACCTGAACCCTGCTCTCCATCCATCACAACGTCCAGAAAGGCAGTTTATGAAAAAAACATTTTTTCCGGCTCTTGTGTTCTGTTTTCTGTTCACCTGTCCCGGCCTCTGCGCGAGGGCGCCGGTAAGTGAAATTACGGAGGAATGCCTGGGATGCCATTCTTCTGTCCATCCCGGCATTGCAGAAGACTGGAAACGCAGCCGCCATGCCATGATTGCACCGGCCCAGGCTTTGGAACTCAAAGGGCTGGAAAGGAAGGTTTCCGCAAAGTTCGTACCGGATCACCTGAAAAACACGGCTGTCGGATGTGCGGAATGTCATATGATCCGGCCCGAAGATCACACTGCCGACACCTTCACTCATAACGGCCATGAAATCCACACTGTTGTCAGTCCCCGGGACTGTGCGGTCTGCCACAGCGAAGAGGCGGAACAGTTTTCCGGAAATATCATGGCCTATGCCTGGAAAAATCTGGCAGAAAACCCTGTTTATCAGAAACTGGAGCAGGCTGTGATTGGCAGAGCAGTGAGAACCGAAGGCATGATCTCTTATGAAAAGCCGGATGAGGATACCCGCGCGGAGGCCTGTTATTACTGTCACGGAACAAAAATGGAGGTCAAAAGACAGGAACGCAGGGAAACCCTGATGGGGGAAATGGAATTTCCGCAAATCACTGGCTGGCCCAACGGGGGGATTGGGCGTGTCAATCCGGACGGAACCCAGGGTGCATGTTCGGCCTGTCATACCCGTCATGTCTTTTCCATTGAAACAGCACGGAAACCGGGTACATGCCGCGAATGTCATCTGGGACCGGATGTACCGGCCTACAAAGTGTATCTTTCCAGCAAACATGGCAATATTTATACAGATATGAACAAAGACTGGAATTTCAGATCCGTTCCCTGGACAGTGGGCAAGGATTTTGGCGCGCCCACCTGTGCAGCCTGCCATATGAGTCTGCTCGTCAATACAGACGGAGAGACCGTTGTGCCGAGAACCCATCAGATTGGAGATCGTCTGTCCTGGCGAATATTCGGTCTGATCTATGCCCATGCCCATCCCCGGCATCCGGATACCACCCGGATCCGGAACAAATCCGGACTTCCTTTGGCTGCGGATATGGACGGAACTCCGGCTTCAGGATTTCTCATTGATGCGCCTGAGAAAGACAAAAGGACAGCCGCCATGCAGGCCGTATGCCTTGCATGTCATTCCTCTCCCTGGGTTTCAGGTCACTGGAAACGCTTTGAAAACACCATCCGTCAGAGCAATGCGGATATCCGCACCGCCACAGCCATTATGGGAGACATATGGTCCCGCGGTTATGCCAAAGGACTTGCTCAGGAAGAGAACCCCTTTGATGAAGCCGTGGAAAGAATCTGGTGCGACACCTGGCTGTTTTACGCCAATACGGTGCGCTTCACCTCAGCCATGGGCGGGGGCGGGGATTACGGGGTTTTTGCTGACGGACGCTATCAGTTGTCCCAGCGGATACGGGAACTGCAGGAATGGCTGGATTTGAGAATCCGTCTTTTCCCCGCAGCGTTGCCGATAGCAGAGACAGAAAATCATGATCTGATCTCCCGCAGGATTCACGGGATGGACAGTAATCCCGGAAAACCGGAATAACTGAAACAGTGATCCAGTTTTTTCAGTCTCCTGTGATTTTTGTCTGATATCCGGATACCGGGTTTGGCCGGAATGACGGAAAAACCAAAATTTGGATCAGTACAGAATCAGCGCAGGGCGGATTGGCGTCAGCATAATTCCGCCAGCCTGATTATATAAAAAACAGCGTGGTCATGGACTGCCGCGGGGAAGGGGAGTGCTTAAAACGCGGAATGCGGGGCACCGCGGCAATCTCCCAAATTTTATCAAAAAAGGCGGAAAGAAATGAATGCAGACTGGTTGCTGGATTATCCTGTATGGAATCTGGAAGTGTTCGGCGGAGGTTTCTGGATCGCGCTGATTGCCGTGGTCCATGTGTATGTGGCGCATTTTGCCGTGGGCGGAGGCCTGTTTCTGGTTTTGACAGAAAAAAAGGGGTACAGGGAAAATTCTCCGGCCATTCTGGATTACACCCGGAAACACAGCAAATTTTTCCTTCTTCTTTCCGCTGTCTTCGGATCTCTTACCGGCGTGGGCATATGGTTTGTGATTTCCGTGCTGAGTCCGGCAGCGACCTCCGTGCTTGTGCGCAGTTTTGTTTTTGGATGGGCCGCGGAATGGGTTTTCTTTCTCGGAGAGATCGTTGCGCTTTTTGTCTATTTTTACTTTTTTGGGAAAATGAACCCAAAGGATCATCTCCGGGTGGGATGGATTTATTTCCTCTTTGCCTGGCTTTCCCTTTTTACGGTCAACGGCATAGTGGCCTTTATGCTCACACCCGGAGAATGGCTGCAGACCGGGGATTTCTGGGACGGTTTCTTCAATCCCTCCTTCTGGCCCTCTCTGTGGTTCCGCACCGCAATGGCTTTTATGCTGGCCGGGCTTTTCGGTTATGTCACCTCTGTGCGTCTCACTGATGAGGATTTCAGGGAAAACTTGCTGCGCTACTGCTCCAAATGGCTGATCATTTCGCTTCTTTTTCTCCTTCCTGCGGGTGTCTGGTATGTTTTTGCTCTTCCCGAGGATCAGAAAATGATGATTTTGAAAGATTCCCCGGAAACAGTGAAGTTTCTCCGCATATTCCTGCAAATCTCTCCGGTGATATTTGTCATCGGGATTCTCATGGCCCGGAAAATGCCTCTTTACATGAAAAAAGCACTGACCGTCATTCTTGTGATCATCGGTCTGGGATACATGGGATCATTTGAATGGATTCGGGAGGCAGGCCGCCGTCCCTGGCTGATTTACGGTTATCTGTATTCCAATGGACTCAAAGCCGCAGATTTGGAAAAAATCCAGGAAAGGGGTGTATTGCAATCCGCAGCATGGGCCCAGCACCGGGACATCACCGGAAAAAATCAAACTCAGGCCGGTCGGGAAGTGTTTCAGTTTCTGTGCAGTTCCTGCCATTCCGTGCGCGGTCCCATGAATGACATTGTGCCGCTGACAGAAGGATTGACAGCCTTTGGCATGGAAAGCCTTTTGGACGGAATGGGGAAAATCAGTTCTTACATGCCGCCCTTTATGGGAAATGACGCGGAGAAAAAGGCACTGGCCGCGTATATTGCAAAAGATTTGCACGGATATTCGGAAGAAGCGCTTTCTCCTGCACCTGCTCCGGAGGCTCTGCCTTTGGAAATACCTGCTTTTGATCCGGACAAAGATGAATATGTGCTGCTGGCCTGGACCGGTAAGGGAATGCACTGTGTTTCCGACAGTGAACGCTATTTCAGTTTTTCCGCTCCGGGCAGTGATCTGTATGCTCTTCTTGTTCACCGGAGCGAATCTCCTGAACTCATCAGGGAAAATGTGCAGATTTCCTATAAACTGGAAGAAGGATTCCGCAATCCCTCGGAACATTCTGAATTCTGGAAATATGCAAATTCTCTGACAGGCAGGAAACTGGCGGACAATACGGGACTGCACGGGAAAAAAACGGAAGATGCAATGGATTATGACAAAGAATCCGAAGTATATGTCGCAAAAGGCGTTCCCGTGCTTCCTTACGGAGATGAAAATATGGCGGAAGCCTGTTCTCCCAAAGCCGGGGGGAACAGTCCCAAAGCCTGTTCTGACTGTGACGAGGCAAACAGACTGGAAGCCTGTTCTGCTTTTAATCCCTATCCGCTGGCCACTGTTGAGGCAAGAGACACGGACGGCAGACTGCTGGCATCCGCAAAAATAACGGTTCCGGTTTCCACGGAAATGGGCTGCTCCCGCTGTCACGGAGGCGGATGGGGCAGGAAAGAGCAGACCGGACTTTCTCCAGAAACTGCACAGAACATTCTCCGGGTTCACGACCGGAAAAATGGCACTGATCTGCTGAAAAACGCGGCAAAGGGAAGTCCGCACATGTGCCAGCAGTGTCATGCCTCGGAAGATCCGGAAAATCTGAACTTTTCTGCTGCAATACACGGTTTTCATGCCAATTGTCTGAACGGAAAAGGCGCGGAAAGCTGTGCATCCTGCCATCCCGGACATCCTAATGGCCAGACCCGTGCCTTCCGGGGCATTCACAAAACTGTGGGACTGGACTGCACGAGCTGCCACGGGACATTGGCGGATCATTCTCTGGCCTTGCTGAAAGCGGAAAAAAATGCAGGAAAAAAATGTGCAGATGAGTTGATGAAGAATCTGAATCCCCGCGCAGTTTCCTCTGCGGAGGAGATCCTTCCGCGCAAACCCTGGATCCAGCAGCCGGACTGCCTGAACTGCCATGTGAATTTTCAGGCTCCTGAGGCAGGGGAAACCTTCAATCAGTGGACAGATTCGGAAAAGGATTTGTACCGCATGCGTTCAGACGGGATCGGTTTGAAATGTGCCGCGTGTCACGGCATGACCCATGCCCTTTATCCTGCTGTCAATCCCTTTGGAAAGGACAGAGACAATCTCGTTCCCCTGCAGTACCAGAAAATGCCTTATCCCATAGCCGCGAACAAAAACTGCAAAGTCTGTCACAAAAAAGACATGGAAGAGGAAATGCACCACCCCAATTCTCTGGGAATGTTCAGGAATACAGGGGAATAGGGGTTGGGGAATAGGGAATAGGGATTGGGGGAAAAATAGCCTGTTTTCTGATTGCCAGCCTCCAGTCCTCAATCCCCATCCCCGCTCTGCTAACTGCCGCAGCACTTCTTGTATTTCTTCCCGCTGCCGCAGGGACAGGGTTCATTTCTGCCAACTTTTGGTTCCGGCCGGACATACTGCTTAATCTGGGGCATTTTGGCATCAAAGAAAAACCATTTGTCATTTTTCTTTTTGAACTCGGCAAGTTCATGATGCTTTCTTTTTTTGCCCTTTTCCGTGTAATCCGCAATGAACTCCACGGTTCCCTCGCTGTCATCCGGGCCGCCGCCGGTGCATTCCACCACCTGCAGACTGTGCCACTGTGTCTTTTTGGACCAGTCCTCCACTGTCTTCCGGGTATCTGCCTGCAACTGATCCGGATGCGTGGTTTCCACAATGTAGTCTGTGAATTTTTTGGCATAGGCCGTGTAACGGGCCCGCATCAGTGCTTCAGGGGTGTCTGCCGGACGTTCGCCCTTAATCAGGGGTTCGCAGCAGTCTGCGTATTCCTTTTCCGATCCGCAGGGACATTTCTCCATATTATCTTATCTCCTTTTTTGATTCTGTGATCCTGTTGAACGAACAGATCCGGTTCAGGATTCAATATGGTTCAGCTTTCAATCAGCGTGACTGAGCATTCAGTTATGTCCGGGGTTATGCAGTTGATTTTTCAACTGTCTGATTTTTGACAAACTGAATGTGTGCGGTGCAAGATTCGCTTCCATAAAAATCAACATGTTGAAATTCAACTGCGTAACTCCCGCATGTTTTTGAAATATACCAAGATCAGGAGAAAAAGTAAATTGCCAAAATGTGTTTTTTTGACAGATCGGTATCCGGAAACTGTGCACTTGCGTTTCACAGATTTTTGCCATATAAACAGAAGAAATAAGATGCAAACTGAAAACAGGAAACGGTTATGGGAAAAAACAGGGAAAATCATCATGGGCAAAAGAATGCTGACACCGGGCCTGCCAGAAGATCCATATCAAAAAATCTTGCCCTGAGTCTGAGCCTGATTGTATTTCTGGTTTTGGCGGCACTGCTGATCCTTATCTACTTTCTGCGTTCCCAGGATCTGCTGAAAATGGTGGAGAAAAAGGCTGATGAACATATATCCCGGCTGGTGAACATTCTTGTCTTTCCCATGTGGAATATTGATCTGAAGAGTGTTGTAAGCATCAGCACGGAATTTGCCCACAATGATCTGGTGGAACATGTCTTTATCACAGATGAAAAGGGCAGAGAACTGTTTGCCCATGGCAGCCGCGGTCAGGACAGTATGAAAATCAGAAGAACCGGGGATATTGTTTACAAAAACATCCTGCTTGGAAAAGCTGAGATATGCCTGAGCCTGAAAAAATACAAAGAGGAACTCCGTTTTTTTTTCATTATAAGTGTTGTAATCCTGATCGGAGCCGTGCTCATCATTTTTGTGGTCACAGGATGGCTGCTGCGCATATATCTGCGCAAACCCCTTTCGGAACTCTGCCAGGGAATGGATCAGGTGGCCAGAGGGATTTTTCCGCAGAATCATGCCTATGACACCTATGCTGAACTGTCCGGAATAGAAAAAAGATTCCGGCAGATGGCAAAGATGGTTGAGGACAGGGAGAACGCGTCCGCGTCTGCTAATCAGATGCTCCGCGATGAGATCAGCGACCGGAAACGCGCCGAAGAGGCTCTTCGGGAAAGTGAAGCAAAATTCAAAAATCTTTTTGACGTATGCCCCCTGAGCATTATCCTGACAGAACCGGAGACCGGGAGACTGGTGGATGTGAATCAGGAATTTTATGCAATGACAAAACTGTCCCGGGAACAGGCCATTGGCCGCACCACCGTTGAACTGGGTTTTTTCACCGAGGAACAGCGAAAGAATTTTGCCCGTGCCATTGCGAAAACAGGGGAATTCCGAAACCGGGAGGAGGATATCGGATTCAGAGACGGCCAGGTGCTGCATACCCTGATTTCCGCCAAACTTATCCGGGTGGGCGGAAAGGATATGATTCTGAGCATTGTCACGGATATGACAGAACACAGGAAATCCCTGCGGGAAAAACAGGAACTGCAGGAAAGACTGGATCGTTCCAAAAAGATGGAGGCGCTGGGGCTGCTGGCCGGAGGGGTGGCCCATGATCTGAACAATATTCTTTCCGGGGTTGTCAGTTACCCGGATCTGCTGCTGATGGACATTCCCAAAGACAGCCGTCTGAGAGGTCCTGTTGAAACCATCAGAGAAGCAGGACAGCGCGCGGCCGCTGTGGTATCGGATATGCTTACCCTGGCACGCGGAGTGGCCGGTACACACAGTATTATAAATCTGAATCGCATTGTCCGGGAATATCTTGATTCTCCCGAGTATTCATCCCTGTGTGCACAGCATCCCGAAATTCATCTGGAAACCAGGCTGCAAACGGAACTGCTGGACATCGGCTGTTCTCCCCTTCATATCCGCAAGGTTCTGATGAATCTGGTGATCAATGCTTTTGAGGCCATAGAGGAAAAAGGAACCATTCTGATTTTCACCCGAAACCAGTATGTGGATCGGCCCATCAGAGGATATGATGACATCCGCATCGGAGAATACGCTGTACTGAGTGTTTCAGACAGCGGCTGCGGCATTTCGCCCAATGATCTGGGACGGATATTTGAACCCTTTTATACCCGCAAGGTCATGGGCAGAAGCGGAACAGGGCTGGGACTGACCATTGTATGGAACACGGTGCAGGAGCATAAAGGCTATATTGATGTGGAAAGCGGGGCAGGGGGAACCCGTTTTGATCTCTATTTCCCGGTTGCACGGCAGGATTGCACATATGTGAAAAAGAATTTCAGTCCCCAGGACTGCAGCGGAAAGGGGGAAAAGATTCTGGTGGTGGATGATGAAAAAAATCAGCGCATCATAGCCTGCAGCATTCTCAGCAAACTGGGATACAGGACAGAGGCTGTGGAAAGCGGGGAAAAAGCAGTCGAATACCTCAAAAACAATACAGCGGATCTGATTCTTCTGGACATGATCATGCCTTCAGGGATGAGCGGCAGGCAAACCTATGAGGAAATCATAAAAATATGTCCGGGACAGAAGGCCGTGATTGCCAGCGGTTTTGCGGAAACCTCGGATGTGAAAAAGATTCAGGCCCTGGGCGCGGGGCCTTATGTAAAAAAACCCTATACAATGGAAAGCATCGGCATGGCGATCAGACAGGAACTGAACAAGTGAGAGAATTCGGCTGTTTTAAAAATCAGGAAACCGGCTCCCCAAGAGAAATGCAGGGTTCACAAAATTTAATTTTTAGAATCTTAAGGACTTACGCAGTTGATAAAAAAATCAGTCCTGAAAACCCTCAGGGTTTTAAGTGATGTGAAACGTTTTAAAATACCGGACGGTTCAGGCTGCAGGTGTCAGTAT
>CAZDIU010000019.1:0-35704 GCA_964505535.1 uncultured Desulfobacterales bacterium
TAATTTTCACCATCCCCCTGCCCCTCCCTCAAGGGAGGGGAGCCTTAAGTCAACAGCATTGTCCCCTGAGGGAGGGATTTTATGCTTAAGAAAACGGCATTGACGGCAAAATCAGGATGGTTCTGTGCAGTTGAAATCACAAAATCAAACCGGACAGGGCATCAGGCACTGAGCAGAAAATGAGTATTGCAAAAAAAAATGATGACTGTTATAATTTTTCTGAAGACATTTTGAAGATATTACTGATCCAACTTTGGATTTTTAGGGCACAAAATTTGCTTCCGTCATTCCGATCCAAGCCGGAATCCTGTGTTTTCTCTCTCTCTTCACTTCTGCCCGCAGTCTGGATTCCGGCTTTTGCCGGAATGACGATGGATACCGCAGCCTCCTGAATTTTAACAGTTCAGCATAACCCCAGTAAGTGAGTCAGCATAAATCTTCGGGTATAAAATTTTCAGAAAAACCGGATTTTTTCGGAAAAAACCGGTTTTTTTGAATGCACGAAAACATTTGTTTGCCTGCTTAACAGATTCAAAAAGGAGAAACTTATGAAAAAAGTCTTTGCCGGGCTGGTCTTGGTGATGACAGTGACGTTTTCTTCCCTGTCTTTCGCTGAAATTCTGATTATCGCGAACAAAGATGTGCCGGAAACCGCCCTGCGTCAGCAGGAAGTTCAGGAAATTTTTCTGGGCAAACGGGTGCAGTGGAGCAACAATTCCCGCATCCGCTTTGTCACAGTCGGCGACAGTGAGGTTCACGGCATGTTTCTGAAACAGTATGTGAACCTGTCCGAGGCTGACTGGAAGATTTACTGGAAACGCATGGTTTTCACGGGCCGGGGACTGCCGCCGGAAACCATACCCACAGAAGCGGAACTGATCGCTTTTGTGGGAAAAACAAAAGGGGCACTGGGATATGTTTCCTCTGATGGGCTTCCGGACAAAACCGAAAAAGATGCTGTCAAAATCATTGATGTCAAATAGGAGATAACGCGATGAAAAAGATGACAATTGTTTCAATACTGGCTGTTTTTGTTGCCGCGGGCAGTGCCTTTGCATGGGATATGAAGCAGATACAGATTCACGGTTTTGTTTCCCAGGGCTGGCTGAAATCTGACAATAACAATTATTATTTTGCCGATACCGAAGACGGCTCATTTCAGTTCAATGAAATGGGCATCAATTTCGCATCCGAACCAATCGACAATCTCAGGATCGGCATCCAATTTTTTTCAAAGGATCTTGGCGAATTAGGCAACAACGATGTGGAAATTGACTGGGCTTACGGAGACTACCGTTTCCGCAACTGGCTTGGCATCAGAGCCGGAAAAATCAAACAGGCAAAAGGATTGTACAATGAGTTTCGGGATGTGGATGCCGCAAGAGCCTGCATTTTTCTGCCTCACAGCATTTACAACGAGGCTTACAGAGACAGCAGCGTGGCAATGAGAGGATTGAGTTTGTACGGAATTCTTCCTCTCGGTTTTGAATACCAGGTGCAGTTCGGAAAATGGGAAATTCCTGCTGATGGGGCTATTACCAAAACCGTGGCCAACGGCTTCAAATTGCCGATTAATGAGGTCAGGACGGAAACCGTTGATGATACCGTCAGTTTTCATCTGCAATGGAATCCGCCGCAGGTCAGCGGTCTCAAAGTGGTGGGGACTTATCTGGAAGGTCTGAAATGGGATGTGATAACACCCAAAGCAACGTTGAATTACGATGTCAGTCAGTATGTTGCCGGTGCTGAGTACTCACGGAACAGTCTGACACTGTCTGCCGAATACAGCAGGATATTCTCGAAAGCAGCAAGGGGCGGGATCATAACGAGTGATCTGACAAAAGAAATGTATTACGGTATGGCATCTTACCGTCTTACCGACTGGTTTGAAGCCGGAACATCCTATTCTGTGTCATACAGTTCCACGGATGACAGGGACGGTAAGCTGCTGGAAAAGACCGGAGCCCTGAAAGAAACCGCATGGCTTAAAGATTATGCTCTGTTCACCCGGTTTGACATCAGTCAGAACTGGATACTGAAGCTTGAGGCTCACCATATTGACGGATTGAATCAAATACTTGACGTAACATCAGGAAACCTTTCGGATAAAGGATTTCTGTTTGCCGTAAAAACAACCTTCAGTTTTTAAAACAGTGCAAACCGGGTATAAAAACTGAATTTTTTCAAAAAATTCAGTTTTTGAACACTCATTTGCAAAAAACGCTTTGCACAGGTTTTGCACTCCTCCGGCCAGAGCGGAGTCTTATGATCTGATGTTACGCAGCTTTTTCAGGAATCAGGAAGTTACCCGTTTTTACCGTCATTCCGGCGAAAGCCGGAATCCAGTGATTTCAGATAGTTATGGATACCGGCTTTCGCCGGTATGACGAACTGGCGTAAAATCAGTTATGACAATTATCAAAGGAATGAAAGTATGAGCATTGGAAAAAAACTGGGGCTGGCCATAAGCCCTCTGGTGGTTCTGTGTATCTGTCTGGTGATTTTCAGTTACCGGAACATGAAAAACATTCAGCAGCAGATTCCGGATATCTCAGAATTTGCCCTCAGTTCAACCCAACTGGTTCATGAGGCTGCCAGGGCTTTTGACCGTCAGTCCAAACTGTACGAGGATGCAGTTTTCATGTATGATCCGGATCTGCTGGGAAAAGCAGAGGAAGCCTCCCGTGAAGTTGGTGCAGTTCTCGAAAAAATGGGGACAGTGAAGGGCATCAGCATGGAAGTGCGGGCAAGGATTGACAGTTTTTTGCAGAAACACGGGGAATACACAGCATCGGCTGAGGTGATTTACAAAAAAATGGGAGAGGATGAAAAATATCTGGAGAATGCTGACAATGCCCTGACGGTGAGAAAACTGGGAGAGGAAAAGAAGCGTTTGGAAACTGTTCTCAGAGATTCTTCCGATATTATCCGGAAGGAAATTACCCGCCAGATTGTCTCTGTTGAAAAGGCTTCCAGAAGAACAAACAATCTGTATGCGGCTGTTTCCTTTTTCATCATCGGAATCTCTGTGCTGCTTATCATTTTTCTGATCAGACGGGGAATTACAGAATCCATAAACCTTGTTATCACCGGTCTGAACAACAGTGCGCACCAGGTTGCCTCGGCCTCGGGCAGCATACTGTCTTCCAGTCAGTCAATGGCACAGGGCATATCGGAACAGGCAGCCTCATCAGAAGAAATAACCGCAACATTGGAAGAACTGTCTTCTGTGACCCGGCAAAACGCGGATCATGCAGGCCAGGCAGACATCCTGATGAAGGAACTCAAACAGGCTGTTGCATCTGCCAATGGGGCAATGTCCGGACTCTCGGTTTCCATGGAAGAAATCTTCAACGCGGGAGAGCAGACCTCCGACATTGTGAAATCAATTGAAAAGATTGCATTTCAGACCAATCTTCTTGCACTGAACGCCGCGGTTGAGGCCGCAAGAGCCGGAGAGTCCGGTGCAGGTTTTGCAGTGGTGGCTGATGAGGTGAGAAATCTTGCTGTCCGATCATCCGAAGCCTCCAAAAGCACATCGGAGCTGCTTGGAGATATTGCCCGGAAGCTCAAAGCCGGATCACACCTTGTTGCAGAAAACAGAACAGCCTTTGATGAAGTGTCTGAACGTTCTGAAAAGGTTGCCGCTTTCATTGCAGAGATTTCCGCAGCATCCGCAGAACAGGCTGTCCGCATTCAGCAGGTGAGCAGAACCGTTGCCGAATCGGACCGGGCGGTTCAGCAAAGTGCGGCCAATGCCGAGGAATCCGCTTCTGCCTCGGAAGAGATGAAGCATCAGGCAGAAGATATGAAACAGTTTGTCAATGATCTGACAGAGATTGTCAGGGGGAGAAAAGCATAATGGGGTAATGGGTCAAATCCGTTGATTCCGCATCCCCTCCCCCGGTGCGGAGGGGATGCGGAATCAACGGATTTGACCCACTGCGAAAAATTGAATATCGGATTGAATCATTTGAAAAAATTCCGGACACGGGCCTGAAATCCGCGCCGCAAAAAATTCAAAAGATTTGATCTGCTGCCGGAAATGGGAATCTGAATTTTTTTACAGAGGGAAATCAGACAAAAGGAGCTTGGTTATGAAAAAGACAGTTATCGGATTGTTGTTTATGGCAGTTTTTTCTTCCTCTGCTTATGCGGAGATTCTGATCGTTGCCAACAAAGATGTGCCGGAAACAAACCTGCGTGCGCAGGAGATTCAGGAAATCTTTCTGGGCAAGCGGGTGCAGTGGAGCGACAATTCCCGCATCCGCTTTGTCACGGTCGGCGCTGCCGATGTGCACAGCCTGTTTCTGAAAGAGTATGTGAAACTCTCCGAGGCCGACTGGAAGATTTACTGGAAACGCATGGTGTTCACAGGCCGGGGGCTTCCGCCGGAAACCATTGCCTCGGAAGCGGAACTGATCGCTTTTGTGTCCGCAACAAAAGGAGCGGTGGGTTATATTTCCTCTGAGGGGCTTTCAAAGACTTCCCCCAAAGATTCCGTTAAAATCATTGAAATCAGATAGGAGGGGATGCAATGAAAAGGATGATGTGTGCTGTCACAGTCGCTGTTTTTCTCGCTGCCGGAAATGCCCTTGCATTTGATTTGAAGCAGATGCAAATTCACGGCTTTGTTTCCCAGGGCTGGCTGCAGACGGATCAGAATGATTTCTATTTTGCGGATACGGAAAAAGGCACATTCCAGTTCAATGAAATGGGAATTAATTTTGCATCAGAACTGACCGACAGTCTCAGGCTCGGCATTCAGTTTCTCTCCCGCGATCTCGGAGAAATCGGAAACAATGAGGTTGAAATAGACTGGGCTTTTGCGGATTACCGCTTTCGCAACTGGCTGGGCATCCGGGCCGGAAAAATCAAAAGACCTTACGGGCTGCACAACCGAAGCCGAGATGTGGATTCTGCAAGAACCAGTGTTTTTCTACCCCTGTCCATCTATGACGATGTTTCAAGAGAAACGTATCTGACAACGCAGGGCATTGGCATTTACGGACTTTTGCCCGGAGGTTTTTCCTATGAAGTCCAATATGGCACGATGGATATAAAAGCTGACGGCGGCACGGCCAGAAACGTGGATTCCTTTTTGGGCAGTGAGACATCCGGGATTGATGCGGATGAACAGTACGCACTGTCCCTTCAGTGGAATACACCGATTGAGGGACTTCTTCTGTCTGCCACACTTTTTGATATTTCCTCCATTGTTTTGGAAACTTCCAAAGGAAAAATGGAACTGACAGAATTCACCGAATATGTCGGCTCGTTGGAATATCTGTATGAGAAATTCAGATTTACAGCAGAATACCGGTATCATCCGGCACAGATGGCTATGAACGGAAGGGTTATCGCAGAACAGACCATTGAAGCCTGGTATGCGGAAGTGGATTACAATGTATTGGACTGGCTTGGAATCGGAACCTGTTACAGTATCCTTTATATGGATAAGGATGACAGGGACGGAGAGAGCTACAAAAAAAGAAATCTGCCGAGGGAACTTGGCTGGAGAAAAGATATGTCTCTGTTTGCAAGATTTGACATCAATGATTACTGGGTGTTCAAGGTCGAAGGGCATTATGTGGACGGGCTTGCCATGGTGCAGACTCCGCCAAATGAGGCTTCAGACAACTGGTTCCTGTTTGCGGCCAAACTGACTTTCACGTTTTAAACAAAACTGCTGTCAGCAGGCAGGGTATGCAATATCGCTGTCGGAAATCCGGTCTGCCCTGTGCAGAAAGCGATTTTGCACACTCTGCCCATATCAGATTTGACAACTTTTTAAAAGTTGTCAAATCTGATATGAATATAAGTAACCGTTCATATATTTTCGACTGTTATAAACCCTAAGGGTTTTCAAAACCCTTAGGGTTTCAGAATTTAACTTGTGAACGGTTACTTACAACCATCTGTTTCCCGACAAATCAGGACTGCACAATGGAAAAGAAAAAAGAAACAGACAGCAGAAAATATACTGAAAATATTTTGGCAACAGGTGTTGATGCAGGGCTTGTGGCCCTTTTTCTGAAAATGACACCTGAAGAGCGGGTTCAGTCCAATGACAATGCCATAAACACAATTATGGAGTTGAGAAATGCTTTTGAACAAAGACAGTTCCGGAACAAACCTCAGTGATCTGCTGAAAAGTCTTTCAGAAGCAGGCATCGAGTTTATTGTGGTTGGCGGTCTTGCGGCTGTAATACAGGGTGCACCTGTCACCACAATGGATTTGGACATTGTCCATCATCAGCACGAAGAAAACATCAGAAAACTTATGAAATTTTTGAAACGGATTGGGGCACATTACCGCCGTCCGGATGACAAAATCATTGAACCGGATGAACGGGATCTTGCTGCAAAAGGCCACCTTCTTTTATCCACCAATCTGGGACCGCTTGATATTTTGGCATTTATTGAAAATGAAAATTTCTATCAGGATATTTTTCCAAACTCTGCTGAAATTGAATTCAGGGGTTACAAAATACGGGTGCTGGAATTGGAGACCATGATTGAGTTGAAACATGATTCAAAAAATCAAAAAGATATCTTTCGCCTTCCGATGCTGGAAGAAACACTGCGGCAGAAAAGACCTGCAGGAAATTTGAAAAATAAAGGGGGTGAAATATGAGCATTGCAAAAAAACTGGGGTTTGCCATAAGCCCTCTGGTGGTTTTGTGTATCTGTCTGGTGATTTTCAGTTACCAGAATATGAAACAGATTCAGGAGCAGATTCCGAATATCTCAGAATTTGCCATTACCTCAACTGTGCTGGTCAATAATGCAAACACAGCTTTTGACCGCCAGGTAAGGTTTTATGAAGATGTTGTGTTTATGCATGATTTGGATATGCTTGAAAAGGCTGATGAATCATATCTGGAAATCAGAAACCATTTGCTAACACTTGGAAATTTAAAGGGTATCAGCAGCCATACACGGACAGTTACTGACAATTTTTTAAAAAATTTGGAACACTATACAAGAATTGCTGCCAAAATATACAGACAAATGACTGAAGATGAAAACTATCTCAGCAATACAGAAAATGCCTGGACAGTTAATAAACTTGGAGAGCAAAAAGAACATTTGGAAAACATTCTCAGAGGCTTTTCCGAAATTGTCCGTCAGGAGCTTTCCAGGGAAATAGAAGCTGTCAACATGTCGGCAAAACGGAAGATTAATCTCAATGCCATTTTTTCGTCTGTAATCATAGCAGTTTCCGTGCTGATTATTTTTTTTCTGATTGAACGCGCTGTCACCCGGCCCATGATCAGGGCAAATCAGCAACTGCAGAAAGCCATGGATTCGCTTTGGGGAGAAATGGAACTGGCAAAAAAAATTCAGACCTGCCTGCTGCCCACCTCAGTGGAAAGCATTCACCCGGATTTTGAAATTGCCGCGGCAATGGTGACAGCCGATGAGGTGGGAGGCGATTTTTATGACATCACCTATGACAGAAAGGGAACGCTGTGGTTTGCCATCGGTGATGTGTCCGGTCACGGGGTTACACCCGGACTGATTATGATGATGGCCCAGACAGTTCACGCGGCCATCACCACCAATATTGACTGTGATGCGCGGGACGCGATTGTCAAAATCAATGAAATCCTGTATATCAATGTGAATGGCCGTCTTAAGGAAAGCCACTTTATGACCTTCACCTCTCTGAAATATCTGGGGGACGGAAGATTTCAGCACGCGGGCGCGCATCTTTCTCTGATTGTCTTCCGCCGGAAAACCCGAACCTGCGAACTGATTCAGACAAAAGGTGTGTATCTGAATTTCAAAAAGGACATTTCCAAAGGCACAAAAAATGCTGAATTTTTTCTGGATTACGGCGACATTCTTGTTCTTTACACGGACGGACTCACAGAGGCCGAAACTCCGGACGGTGAGATGCTTGATATCGGGGGATTTGTGAAAATCGTGGAAAAACATGCTGAACAGTCGCCCCAAAGCATGAAAGATCGGATTATGGAAGAGGTGCAGCAGTGGTGCGGCAGAAAAATTGCTGATGATATGTCCCTTGTGATTGTAAAACGGAAAGAAAAGCAGATTTCCCATCAGGAAGAGCCGATGTGAAAAGCCTGCGGATATTCATCTGTCTGCATCCGCCGTCATTCCGATGAAAATCGGAATCCAGTATTTTCAATATGTTCCGGTTACCAGCTTTAACGGATATGACGAACGCGCGTAACATCTGTGAAAAGGAGGAAAAAAAATGAAATTTCCTTATGGCATCTGTGATTTTTACGATATTATCACGGAAGATTATTATTATGCGGATCGCACAGACCGGATTCCGCTTATAGAAGAGGCCGGAAAACACCTGCTGTTTCTGCGTCCCCGGCGTTTCGGGAAAAGTCTTCTGCTTTCCGTTCTGGAAAATTATTATGATATGGCAAAGGCTGATGAATTTGACCGTCTGTTCGGCCATCTGTCCATTGGGAAAAATCCGACACACAGACATAACAGTTATTTTGTGATGAAATGGGATTTTTCCGCTGTTGATCCCGGGGGAAAAACCGGAGACATAAAACGCTCCCTGCATAACCATATCAACGGGTGCATTGAGAAATTCCTTGTCCGTTATCAGGAGCATCTGGGGACTGTCACCTTTGACACGCAGGACTGTCTGCGCTCCTTCCAGTCTGTCATGACGGCTGTCTCCCAGACCCCTCATAAACTTTACCTTCTCATTGACGAATACGACAATTTCGCCAATGAGGTGCTGATGGCCGGGCATTCAGATGAACACAGAGAGAAATACGAGACTCTTCTCTACGGTGAGGGAACGGTGAAAACTGTGTTCAAGGCGGTCAAATCCGCAAGCGCGGGTCAGGGTCTGGATCGGGTTTTCATCACAGGTGTTTCGCCTGTTGTGCTCAGTGACATCACCAGCGGATACAATATTGCGGAAAATATTTATCTGGATTTGAAATTCAATGATCTGTGCGGTTTTTCCGAAGAGGAAATCAGAGAGGTTCTTGCGGAAACTGTCAGGGAATGCGATCTGGCTGAGGAAGAAGCGGAGAAAGCGGCAGACATAATGCGAACTTTTTATAATGGCTGCTGTTTCAGTCCGGACGCGGAACTGCATGTGTACAATCCCACACTTGCACTTTTTTTTATGAAGAAATTTCAGGAAAGCTGCCAGTATCCGCAGAATATGCTGGACAGCAATCTGGCTATGGATCGGGGAAAAATCCGCTATATTTCCGATCTTCCCAAAGGAGATCAGATTGTCATCAATGCGCTCAACGGGGAACCTTCCCTGAGTGTGCGCACGCTGGCTGACCGTTTCGGTGTGGAGGATATGCTCACAGCCCCAAAAGACAGCAATTTCATGCTTTCCCTGCTGTATTATTTTGGAGTGCTGACCTTCAGCGGGGAAAAAACAGAATTCGGGGATTCGGTTCTGAAAATCCCGAATCTGGCAATCCGGAAACTCTATGCGGAGCGGATACGGGAAATGTTTCTTCCCGAATTTGGAGATGAGATTGTCCGCACAGCCCGGAATTTCTATAAAACCGGAGAGATGGGACCGCTGTGCAGTTTCATTGAGCAGAAATATTTCAAAATTTTTGACAACCGGGATTACCGCTGGGCAAACGAACTGACAGTCAAAACCGCGTTTCTGACACTGCTTTTTGATGACACTTTTTACATCATGGATTCGGAAACTTCCCTTGAACGCGGCTATGCGGACATGACCATGATTGTGCGTCCCGACATGCGGCAGTATCCTCTGCTGGATTTTCTCATGGAATTCAAATATGTGCGTCTGAAAGATGCGGAACTGACCGGGAATCAGGCAAAAGAGATGGGCATGGAGGAACTGAAAAAACTGCCACAGGTTCAGCAGAAATTTTCGGAATCAGAAATAAAACTGGAAGATTACCGCAGAATTTTTTTGTCAGAATACGGCGATCTTCTGCGCCTGCGCACATACAGCCTTGTTTCCATCGGATTTGAACGGCTGATATGGAAAGAAATATAACATGCAGAACTGATGGGAGAGAAAATCTATGGGAGATGCTGCCGAAAAACTTCAGTATACCCGTGAGGAATATCTGATGATGGAGGAATCCGCGGATGATAAAAGCGAATTTTATCAGGGTGAAATTTTTGCCATGTCCGGGGGAAGCCGGAATCACAGCGTCATCTGCACCAATCTGATTCGGAGAATCGGAGAGTCACTGGATGACAAAGACTGCATCCTGTTTGATGGCAATATGAAAGTGGATATCCCCAAAGCAGATGCCTTTGTCTATCCGGACATGAGTCTGGTATGCGGAAATATTGAATTTTTTGAAGATCGCACAGATATCATATGCAATCCGGTACTTATTATTGAAGTGCTGTCTCCGTCAACCCAGTCCTTTGACCGGGGAGAAAAATTCGGATATTACCGCTCTCTTCCCTCTGTCTTGGAATACGTCCTGGTATCTCAGCATCAGCCCCTGATTGAGGTTTTTTACAGACAGGATGAACATCAGTGGTTATACACTGTTGCCAAAGGAATAAAAGAGCGCATCCTGCTCCGGACAGTCCCATGTCATCTTTTTTTAAAAGATATTTATCTGAAAACAGACTGGATGCAGAGTGAGCCGAAATGAACTGCCACTGTCTGCTGTCACCGCAGCAAACAGACGGATGGAAGGTCAATCGCAATTGTCAAACGGAAAGAGGAAAAAAATGAGTGAATCAGACATAAGCATACTGGGTGATTTTACAGAACCGGAATCGGTCAATTTTGAGGGACTGTTATCCTTCACGATCAAAGCCGATTATATTGAAAAAGAAAAACTTTGGAAAAGCAAGGATCTGACAGCCGAATTTCTCGGCAATTTCTGGAGACAGTTGCTTGACAATGAAGACATTAAATCCACCCTTCACTTTATCTGCGCGGAACTGATGGAAAACGCGGTATATCACAGCATAAAATCAGATTATCTGGTCATGATTCAGCTCTGCTTCAAATCAGACGAACTGCTGGTGTATGTGAAAAACAGCGCAAAAACAGAAAAGGTTGAGGATTTCAAATCCTTTGTCCGTTCCCTGCTTGAAACGGAGAATCTGCAGAAACTTTTTGTTCAGCGGATGAAAGAGGCCAGAAAGTCCGGCAGCAGAAAATCTCAGGTGGGACTGATTACAATCATCAAGGACCGGGGCGCAAAACTTTCCTGGAAATTTGAGCAGAAAGAAGATATTACCGTGATAACCACAATGGCAAGAATTTCTTTGAAAAGAAAGGAGAAACAGATATGAACATGGAAGGAGACGGCTACAGACTGACCTGGCAGGACAATGTGATTTCCCTGTCCGGAAAACTTTCCCTGATGCTGGAAGACTATGCGGAACTGGAGGCTTTTTTTGAAAAAATCGTTGCCTCAAAACCTTCGAATCTTGTGCTGGACATCCGGAATTTGGAATATCTGAACAGCTCCGGCATCAAAACAATCTGTGTGAGTCTGATCCTGGAGGCAGCGGATGTTGAGGGGCTTGGGATGAAAATTCTGTGTTCAAACCAGTACACCTGGCAGAAAGAAACCGTTCCCACATTTGAGGATCTGATGGACAATATGGAAATCACATTTGAATAAGAGAATTGCATATGGATGACAGAGACAGGGAAATTGTCAGACTGAGGCGGCGGATTGCAGGGCTTGAAAAAATTCTTCAGATTGTCACCGGATATTCGGGCAGAATTGAAAAAAATCTCAGGCGACTGTTTGAAGTGGTCAGCGATACCATGCCGGTTCCCATGTTCATTTCCACCGAAGCAGGCGAAATTCTTTTTTCCAATGGAAAGGCGCAGGAGATATTTGCCTATTCTGAAAAGGATTTTCAGCGCCTGCTTGCGGCTGATCTGTATGAACATCCTGAGGATCGGGGAACCTTCCTGAAAATGCTTGCTGAAAAGGGGGAAATCAGAGGCTTTGCTGTCAACCTGAAAAGGGCTGACGGATCAGTTTTTCCCGCGTTTTTTTTTCCCAGCCCCTTGTTTTTGAGGGCCAGAACTGTCTCCTGACCGTCATACATGATCTTTCCGAAATCAGAAAGGAGGAGGAAAAGCGGCTGGCAATGGAAAGACAGCTCCGGCAGACCCGCAAAATGGAGGCTGTCGGCACAATGGCTGGAGGGATTGCCCATGATTTCAACAATATTCTGGCTGTCATTTTCGGGAGACTGGAACTGGCGCTGATGATGCTTTCGGAAGAAAGCGCTGTGAAAAAACATATCCGCAATGCACTGACAGCGGCAGAACGGGCCAAAGAAATAACCAGACAGATTCTTGCCTTCTGCCGGAAAACAGAAGAGGAGCGCAAACCTTTTTATATCAAGTATGCTGTTGCAGAAGCCGTAAAGATGATTAAATCTCTGACACCATCCAATATTGAGATAAAATTTCTGATGGAAGCAAACTCCTCCATCATCATCGGAGATCCCACACAGATTCACCAGATCGTGATGAACCTGAGCTCCAATGCGAATTATGTTCTGAAAGATCGGGGCGGTGTCATTGAAATCCGAATAAAGGAAATGTGTATCGATACTCCGGAAAAAATCATGATTCCCCATCTCAGCCCCGGAAAGTATGTCAGACTGAGCGTCAGCGACAACGGCCCGGGCATGGACAAGAATGTTCTTGAACGAATCTTTGATCCCTTTTATACCACCAAACCACCGGGAGAGGGAACCGGGATGGGACTTGCCGTGGTTCACGGAATTGTGCAGAGCAGCGGAGGTGCGGTGACTGTGGAAAGCCAGCCCGGAAAGGGAACCGCTTTTCACTGTTATTTCCCTCTTGCCGGACAGACAGAGGAAGTGTGTGAATCTGCAACAGTTCAGAAAACTGTCCTGAGCGGCACGGAAAAAATTCTGTTTGTGGATGATGAAAAAGATATTCTTGACGTTTGTCAGCAAATGCTCACAGGTTTGGGATACCGGGTGAGAGTCCTGCCGGACAGTCATCAGGCACTGGATTTGTTTAAAAAAAATCCTTATCTGTTTGATTTGCTTATCACAGACAATATCATGCCGAAAATGTCCGGACGGGAAATGGCTTCGGAAATGCTGAAAATCCGTCCTGATCTTCCTGTTATCCTTATCACAGGAAGGGAAACTGATGATAAAAGTTTTTTTGAAAACGGAGTGAATCTGATCATCCGGAAACCCTTTACCCAAAATGAGATCGGAACCGCAGTCCGTGAGGCTCTGGATAAAAAACGGTGCGCAGCAGATGGATAAAACAGCAGAAGCAGACACTTCTTTCAAAGAAAAAGCGGCACAGTTGGAAGAAGAAAACAGAAAATTAAGAAAAAAAATAGAACGTCTCAAAAAGACAATGGAAATCACTTCCAGACATGGGGATATTGTAACCTCCGGTCTGGAAGAAAAGGTGGAAGCATCGGTCAGGGAAATTGAGCAGCATATCCGTTTAATCAGCGAGACAATACCTGTTCCGGTTGTTATTGTTCAGGTGTCTGACGGGAAAATTCTGTATGCAAACGAACATTCATGCAGTGATTTTGGATTGTCCCAGGATGAGATTATGAAACTCAATGCATCGGAATTGTATGAAAACCCGGAAGATCGAAAAAATTTTTTAAAAATTCTGAGAGAGCAGGGAAGAGTGATCAATTTTGAGACGAGATTGATAAAATCAGACAGAACGGTTTTTTGGGCAACCCTTTTTTCCCAGTCCATGTTTTTCAAAAATGAACAGTGTGTTCTGACGGTTGTCATTGATCTGACCGAACGCAAACAGGCAGAAGAAGAGATTCGCAGACTGCATGAGCAACTGAATCAGAAAGAAGCCAGTTACCTGATATTTAAGCTCAACGATACAGAATACGGCATTGAAATTCTGAAAATCCGGGAGATTGTCACCATGATGCCCCTTACTTCTGTGATGGATGTTCCCCCTTATATAAAAGGCATGATCAATCTCAGGGGCCGGATGATTCCGGTAACGGATCTCAGACTCCGCCTGGGATTGGAAGCGGCAGATTACACTGACCGCACCTGCATCATTGTGGCTGAAACCGGAAATGCGGAAAACAGAATCATCGGTCTGATTGCAGACAGTGTGACCGGGGTTCACAGATTCAGGGAAAGAGATATTGAATTTCCTCCGGGCCTGCGGTCTGAAAACAGCAGGGGATTTATTTCCGGAATTGCCAAATCAGACAGCGGTATGAAAATCATCATACTGCCTGAACGGATTTATTTGTAACTTATCCTGCACAGTCCCTCCAGACATCAAGAAAATTATATGAATTCCAATAACACAACTGCCATCAGCGTGATGTAGACAGAATTTTCTCTGCACAGCGGAAGCGCAGGAAAAACTGTTTGACTTTGGAAGGCATTAAGGGTAAAAGGCAAGGTTTTTCAATAAAGACAAGCAAGGAAATGACAGATGATCGAACTTTGTTTTGACAAAATGGGCGGACTGGTTCCGGCCATTGCACAGGATTCTGAAACCGGGGAAATTCTCATGCTCGCGTTCATGAACAAAGAGGCATGGGAGCATACCCTTTCCTCAGGACTTGCCACCTATTACAGCCGATCCAGAAATACGCTCTGGATCAAGGGCAAAACATCCGGGCATGTGCAGCATGTAAAGGAAATCCGGGTGGACTGTGACAATGACACTGTGCTGCTGAAAGTGGAACAGGTGGGGGGCGCTGCCTGCCATACGGGACACAGAAGCTGCTTTTTTCAGAAAATTGAAAACGGAGAAGTGAAAATCATCGGGGAGCCGGTGTTTGATCCAAAGGAGGTGTACAAATTATGAAGGAAAAACTGAAACTGGGCATTCCCAAGGGAAGCCTGCAGAATGCCACCATCGAGCTTTTCCGAAGATCCGGGTGGAAGATCAATGTGAACGGAAGAAGCTATTTTCCGGAGATCAATGATGAAAATATTGAATGCGCCATCTGCCGGGCACAGGAAATGTCCCGTTATGTGGAAAACGGCACACTGGATGCGGGTCTGACCGGAAAAGACTGGATAGCGGAAAACAATTCTGATGTCCATGTGGTGGAGGATCTGGTCTATTCCAAAGTCAGTGCACGTCCTGCCCGATGGGTGCTGGCTGTTCCGCATGAATCCGGCATTGAGAATCTGGAAGATCTGCGGGGCAAAACGGTGGCGACAGAACTGGTGGAATTCACCAAGCGCTATTTTGCGGAACGGGGTATTGAGGTAAAGGTGGAATTTTCCTGGGGCGCGACCGAGGCAAAAGTGGTATCCGGGCTGGCTGATGCGATTGTGGAAGTCACAGAAACCGAAACCACCATCCGCGCACACGGCCTGAAGATCATTCACGAACTCATGCAGACCAACACCCGGCTCATTGCCAACCATCAGGCTTGGAAAAATCAGGAAAAGCGCGAAAAAATCGAACAGATTGCCCTGCTGCTCAAAGGTGCGCTGCTGGGCGACAAAATGGTGGGCCTGAAGATGAACGTGCCGGAGAAATATCTGGAACAGGTGGTGGCCCTGCTCCCCAGCCTGAACGCGCCGACCATTGCCCATCTGCACCACTCGGACTGGGTATCTGTGGAGTCAGTGGTGGACAGCGGATATGTGCGGGATCTGATTCCCCGGCTGATGAAAAACGGAGCCGAAGGCATTATTGAATATCCCCTGAACAAGGTGATCTGATTTGCTTTTCGTCCCCTGTCCGCATTCCTTCCCTTATGGCGGTTTGTCAGGCCGATGCAGGCATAACGGCTCTGAAAAGCAGTGGTGTTCTTCCGCAGCAAACTGTCAAATCATGCAGTAATGATGAGGGCGGTGCTGACCTGCTGTCAGGCGCGGGCATTATGCAGCGGAAATTGTTATCGGGAGTTCAACAGTAACAGAGGTTTTCCCCTTTTGCAAAGAGGGCGTAAGGGGAATTTCAGGTGCTGAAAAGAAATTCCTTTCCGCCCCTTTACAAAAAAGGGGGGAAACCACCTGATTTCACAAATCATCAGATCAGATTTTTATGTCGAACCCATGCTGTTTTAACGCAAAAAGTGCAGAGATATTTTTTAACAGCTTGATATCGTTTGGGTTCATTTTTTCAGAGCGGAAATTCCAACTGTGCTCCTCCAGGGGAAACGCATTTGAAAATTGAATCAGGTTCTGTTGAGATTTCTGTAACAGTCTGTTTTTATTTGTACAAAAACCTCTCATCCAGACATGCGGAGTTTCACCGGTTCTTTCCGAAACGGCACCATGCAGCATTATGGGGCTGCTGCCGGTTCAGATTTCCGATCCGAACAGCCACCCGAATCTGAAATGTAAACAGAAAATGGTTCTTCAATATCTTTTGTGAAAACAACGGATTCCGACTTTTTCCGGAATGACGTCATGCCTGTGAAAGCAGGCATCCGGAAAAATTTTCCACAAAAGTTCCCTGAAAAACCAAAAATGGGCAGTGGGATTTTTTTATACTGACAGAAGATTTGCAGTGCCTGTCTGTTTTCTGAGGGCGGCTCTCTGCGGGAAACCTGTCCAAGTGCGCAAATTTGGTACACTGTGCGCAAAAATGGAAATGAAAACAGAGGGAATTTTTTGGCATAAAATTTTTATTTCAATAAATATAAGAAAGTTATTTTTTTGGCACGCTGTTTGCTATATAAACCAAATCGTTGTGTGCAATCGGGCACCATACGAATCATATAAATGCAAATCTGTTTTAAGGAGAAAGAAAAATGAAATTCGCAAAACTGCTGATCGGAGTTATGGCTTTGGTGATGGTAATTTCCTTTTCCGGTATTGTTTCCGCAAGTGACAAAGCCGATGTGAAAGCTGCGGAAGAAACGGTTGTAAGCACTGCTGAGGAAACTGCTGAAGAAGCAGCCCAGGAAATTACAGATGAAAAGGCCGATGAAGAGACTCCCGCTGAAGAAGCAGACGCAGCACCCGCTGAGGAAGCCAAAGACGCCAAGACCAACTGATCATTTTGAAAAAATCAGCATGTCCGAATGAGGCAGGCTGAACTTTTTCCGATGATTTTGAAACTGAAAACCGGAAGCAGAAAACGCTGCTTCCGGTTTTTTTGTGTTTCAATTTCAGCCGCATTTCCCTGATTCTGCGCAGTCAGAGCCCAGTTTTTCCCCACCTCCTCAGTATTATCTGTCAAATATTGCGTTAATCCTGAAAGCCGTTCCCAACTGTCGCTATCTCAGAGGGTGCGAAGCGTCCGGCTGCAACACTCAAAATCAGCGGTGAGTGAGCCTCAGCGAGCGAATCCGCTGCATTTTGAGTGTTAGCATATATCCTTACTGGGAGAAATAGGTCATCTTAACCACTTTGTTTTTATTATATTTGCTTGTTTTAAAGGTTCAAACTCTTTATGGTCTGTAGTTAGTAATTCAGCATTTAGCATAATTGCTTGTGCAACAGCAAATGAATCTGCATATGAGATTTGATAGTTGGCTTTTAATTATTAATCCGGCAATTAAATACCCAAATGTTGTTGGATTAAAACTGTCTGAATTTTTAGATGATACACCCGTGATACTGTTTATACTGATTCAAAATAACATGATGATTTATAAATAAAAAAAATCAGCATAGAAAGTCCCACTACCCATTCACGACAATCCTTAAGAACGTTGCCATATCTCGAATATGAACCATAAAAGCGATAAGCAAGCTGGAGATACAAAGATAAGTAATATTATTATCCCTGCATTATACTTTTTCCCAATCTTATTTATAAGGAAGAAAAAAGAAAATATTCCAACTATATATAGTAGGCAAGAAAATACTGACAAAATAAAACCTAACTTTTTATGTGGTGTTAGGTTGTAACAACTCACCCCAATAATAATTAAGGCTTTTATCGGAATAACTACAGTGTAGTTATAAAATGCCGCTGGGTAGTTGTAGGGAAAGGCAAGTGACTCCCAATTAGTGACTTTATCCCACATCCATACCAAGCCCCAAACCAAGCCAATTATAGATGCAAGCGGAATATATAATGGTTGTAATGCCTTACTGACTTCTTCTTCCTTCGCTATAGCTTTCTTCCTCTCATTATCCCAATAGTCCTTTTCATATCTCTCATGCAGTTCCCTCATAAAGGGGTCTTTAAATCTCATGGTTAGCTCCTATTTTGGCTTTTACTCATATTCTACACTTGCAAACCACTATTACCATCTTTGCGGCGTAAATGACTGAAATAGCGAGATCTCAACTTTAAAATCTCAAAAGTGCAGTTCCACAGATAATAAAATTTTGCTTTGATATTTAGGTTCTGTTGACATTTTTATAACATTCTGAATTTGCATGAATCGATCTCTCCGGAATGAACCACACGGATTTTTGCTTACTCTGCCCGAATAAAAAACAGAACTGTTTTCTGCTCAGACCGTCCGCCTGATCTGAAATGTCAACAGAACCTACACTGTTTCCTGATTTTTATTACTGGATCAGCTCCCAGGTCTTGTTCTTAATCCGCACCATGACAAAGGCATCGGGACCAAGTCCGTTATGCTCTTCGGGGCTGAAGGAGAAGGTGCCGCTCACGCCCACAAATCCCTTCATATCCTCAATGTTCTTGCGAAGTTTTTCCTTGTCGCCGTTGGTTCCCTCCAGCGCTTTGGCAACAATGAGCATTGCGTCATACGCATATCCGCCAAAACCGGACACCGGCATATTGAATTTTTCCGTGTACTGTCTGGCATAATCACTGAGAATGGTTTTCTGCACATCCCCGGCAGGCAGGAGATCGCTGACCAGAATCTTTCCGGTGGGCAGCAGAATGCCTTCTGCCGCATCTCCGGCCAGTTCAATGAATTTGGGAGAGGCAACACCGTGGCTCTGGTACAGGGGAATTTTCAGACCAAGCTGCTGCACATTTTTTGCCACCACAGCAGGCCCCGGATTGGTTCCCCAGCAGACAATGGCTTCAGGCTCCGCAGATCGGATTTTGGTCAACTGGGCTGTCATATCCGTATCCTTTCCTCCAAATTTGTCAGCCTGCACAATGGTCAGACCAAACTGGGCAGCCTGTGCCTCCAACTGCTCCCGTCCGCTTTCCCCGAACGCGTCAGATACGGTCAGGATACCGATTTTTTTGATATTGTTCTTCTGCAGATGGGCATAAATGGCAGCAACTGCCAGAATATCGCTCTGTGCGGTCTTGAACACCCAGGGATTCACAGGAGAGGTGATTTTGTTGCCTGCCGCGCAACTGATCAAAGGAATCTGAGCCTTTACAGTTGCAGGCATGACCGCCAGCGTGGTGGGTGTGGTGCTGGGGCCGATGACAGCCAGCACATTGTCTTTGCTGATGAGTTTGCTTACCCCCATCACAGCTTTGGTGGGATCGCCTTCTGTGTCATAAATCACAGCTTCCAGCATCCGTCCGTCAATTCCGCCTTTGGCATTGATGGCCTCAACCACCATTTCCATGCTTCTTTTTTCCGGATCACCCAGAAAGGAAGCCGGGCCTGTAACAGCAAAAATGCCGCCGATTTTGTAGGTTTCCGCAGCAGGGGCATGAGAGGCCGCCATCAGACCGCAGACAAGAAACAGTGCCAAAGCCAGTCTTACTTTTCTGTACATGAACCTTCTCCTTTGTCATTGGTTATGTGTTATGCGTTAATCCCAGCAGTGTGGGATATCCCACCGTCCTGAAAACCCTGAGGGTTTAATATCAATGCCGTTTCCTTAAGGATAAAATTCCCCTCCCCTGCGGGAGGGGTCAGGGGAGGGACAAAAACAACAGACTGCAATTAAAACAGTTTACACCCCCTGCCCCTCCCTTAAGGGAGGGGAGCCTTAAGGAAACGGCATTGGGTTTAATATGGTGTAACATCCTCCCCGCACACTATGAATCACATGGCATAGAGTTTGCTGCCATTGATTACGGTAATGCCGTTTGTCTCCAGCAGCCGGATGGCCTCATCAGTATTGTCAAAGCGGAAGATCATCACAGCGTTGTCTCCGCTCTGGCGGACAAATGCGTACATGTATTCCACATTCACATTTGCCTTATGCAGTATTTCCAGAATATTGTTCAGTCCGCCGGGTCTGTCCGGCACTTCCACTGCCACAACATTGGTTTTTCCCACTGTGAAGCCGTTGCTTTTCAGGGCTTCCTTTGCCTTGTCATTGTTGTCCACAATCAGGCGCAGCACACCGAAATCTGATGTGTCAGCCAGAGCCAGTGCGCGGATGTTCACTCCCGCGTCAGAGAGAATCTTGGTGACCATGGCAAGACGGCCGGATTTGTTTTCCAGAAATATGGATATCTGTTCCACTTTCATCAGCACAACCTCCTTATGGTTCGGTATTTCCTTTTTAAACCCTCAGGGTTTTCAAAACCCTGAGGGTTTCATGTCCCGGTATTTCACAGGAGTTATATCTTCCTCCGGTCAATGACCCGGACAGCCTTGCCCTCACTGCGCGCGATGGACTTGGGTTCCACCAGTTTCACCTTTGCGGAAACTCCGATGGTTTCCTTGATGTTTTTGGAGATATTCTTTTCCAGTTCCTGCAGGGGTTTGACCTTGTCGGAAAAAACCTTTTCCCCGACTTCCACCATCACAGTCAGAATATCCAGATTGTCTTCCCGATCCACCACCAACTGATAATGGGGTTCCACTCCTTCCATTTCCATCAGCACACTTTCAATCTGGGAGGGGAACACATTCACACCCCGGATGATGAGCATGTCATCTGATCTGCCGCTGACCTTGTTCATCCGAACCAGCGTGCGTCCGCAGATGCAGGGTTCGGGATTGATGGAGGTGATGTCACGGGTGCGGTACCGGATAACCGGAAATGCCTCTTTGGTAATGGAGGTGAACACCAGTTCCCCGGTGGATCCGTAAGGCAGAACTTCCCCGGTTTTGGGATTGATGATTTCCGGAATGAAATGATCTTCGGCAATGTGCAGCCCTTTTTTGGCTTCATGGCATTCAATGGACACGCCGGGGCCAAGGACTTCGCTGAGTCCGTAAATATCCACTGCGGTAAGATTGAGTTTTTTCTCGATCTCCTCGCGCATTTTCTCTGACCAGGGTTCTGCACCGAAAATGCCGAAACGGAATTTCAGATTTTTGAAGGAAATGCCCATCTCTTCCGCAACTTCCGCAAGATGAAGCGTGTAGGAAGGCGTGGCAGTGATAATTGTCGGCCCGAAATCCCTCATAATGATAATCTGGCGTTTGGTGTTGCCCCCGGAAACCGGAATCACGGACGCTCCCAGTTTTTCCGCTCCGTAATGAACCCCCAGACCGCCGGTGAAGAGTCCGTAACCATAGGCATTGTGGATAATGTCATTCCGGCCTGCCCCGCCCGCGACCAAAGCCCGTGCCATAAGGGTTGCCCATGTGTTCACATCCCTTGCAGTGTAACCCACCACTGTGGGCTGACCTGTTGTGCCGGAGGAAGCATGAATGCGCACCACATTGTCCATGGGAACCGCAAACATGCCAAAGGGATAATTGTCTCTGAGATCCTGCTTGGTGGTGAAAGGCACTTTGTGCAGATCTTCCAGACTCCGGATGTCACCGGGCGTAATGCCCGCTTCCTGAAATTTTTTCCGGTAAAAGGGAACCGTTGCATAAACCCTGTCCAGCGTGTTCCGGAGCCTGCGAAACTGTATGGACTCCAGAGCCTCCCTGGGCATGGTCTCGTATTCAATATCGTATATCATATGGTGTTTTTTTCTCCTTGCACCAGGGTGGGCCTTGCTCTGCGTTTGCCCATCCTGCAATTTGGAAACATTATTTTCGTATTTGGTTTTTCAGGGATTTTTGCACAAATGCAGCTTTCAGCCACGAATTTGCACGAATAAACACGAATGATGAAAATTCGTGAAAATTTGTGTTTATTCGTGGCTGAAATAATATCTGGTACGCAAAAAAACTGAAGAACCTGTTATTTCAGTTTCCCTTTGAATGCTGCCTTGCGTTTTTCCAGAAATGCGGTGGTTCCCTCTTTGGCATCTTCACTGGCCATGCACAGGGCAAACGCGTCGCATTCAATGTTCAGACCCGTTGCCAGATCTGCTCCCAGCCCGGAATTGACAGCCTGCTTTGCCGCGCGCAGGGAAACCCGGCCTTTGGCAGCAATGGCTTTCGCGGTTTTCATGACTTCTTCCATCAGATTCGCGGCCGGGCAGACCTTGTTGACCATGCCGATGGCTGCGGCTTCTGCGGCCGGAATCATTTTCCCGGTGAAAATCATTTCTTTGGCTCTGTTTGCTCCGACCAGCCGGGGCAGACGCTGGGTTCCGCCAAAACCCGGAATAATGCCCAGAGTGATCTCCGGCAGACCGAAATTGGCATTTTCCGAAGCATAGATAAAATCACAGGCCAGGGCCATTTCACTGCCTCCGCCCAGTGCAAAACCGTTGACTGCGGCGATCACGGGAATGGAAAGTTCCTGCAGTCTGCTGATGATGGCCTGTCCCTTTTTGGCAAACACCTTTGCCTGCAGAGGGCCGAAAGTTGCCAGTTCCGTAATATCCGCTCCTGCCACAAAGGATTTTTCCCCTGCGCCGGTCAGCACCAGCACCCGGATGTCCTCACTGGCATCAATTTCATCCAGCGCGCGGGAAAATTCCTCCAGCAGTGCGCCGTTAAGTGCGTTCAGGGCTTTGGGCCGGTTGAAGGTGATGGTTGCGATTCCGTTTTCTGCCGCAAACAGAATGTTTTCATATGCCATTTTTGTGCCTCCTGTATAAGTTTTATGTAAAAAAAACAAAGTATTAATCTCTTGAGGGTTAAATTCCCCGCAGTTTGCTGCGGCATAAAGGAATTATCCTTTGAGAGATACCCCGCCGCTTGCGGCGGGGCTGTTCATTAAAAAAAAACAATACGGAAAGCCCGTATGTGCAGACTCTGCAGGATATTTTCTCCAAACCGGGTTTTCATCTATATCAGACTCCGGAGAATGTCAACCTGCCTGTCCTGAAATTTTCGATTTATAAAACATATTGAAAAAATAGTAAACAATGATCAGAGAAAATATGCGGGGTCGGGATATTTATTATTTGTTTTGACTGTGCATACACAAATGTGTGAAAATAACCGTCCTGAAATCATTCTCTTTGTGAGCCTTTGTGCTATCTCGGCAGAAAAGAAAAGCAGGGCAGCGAAGACACGAAGGTTCACAAAGATTAATTTGCTGAAATAAAATATTTTTTTAATATGACTTCTGCTTTCCGGCTCCGCATTCTTTCCTGTGCCGCCATGATTTTCGGAGGAGGATCACTGGCGGTTTTCGGCCTGTTTCTCTTTCTCGGCCCGTTCCGGATTGTGAATCTGGCAATGACGGAGAGAGAAAAACTCTGGTTTGACGCGGGGCTTTCCCTGCTTTTCTTTGTGCAGCACAGCCTTATGGTGCGGCAATTCTTCCGCAGGAGAATGGAAAAAATCATTCCGGCATATGCTTACCCTGCATTTTACGCACTTGCATCCGGCATTGTGCTGCTGGCTGTTGTGATTCTGTGGCAGACATCAGATACAATCCCTGCACAGGCACAGGGCATGGTTTACGGAATGCTCCGCATACTGTTTTTTCTCTCGGTTCTGGGATTTTTCTCCGCGTCTGCAGGTCTGAAATATTTTGATCCCTTTGGCATGAAAAGCATATCCGTCTTTCTGCATTCCCGATCTTCCCTGTCTCCTGTCTTTACGGTCAGCGGCATTTACAGAAAAATCCGCCATCCTTTTTATTTTTTCACCCTGGTGATGATCTGGACATCTCCCAAACTGAGCGCTGATCGGCTTCTGTTCAATATCCTCTGGAGCCTGTGGATTGCAGCGGGAGCAGTATGGGAAGAACGGGATCTTATCCGGGTTTTCGGGGATGAATACCGTGCCTATCAGCAGAAAACCGGAATGCTGATCCCGTTTTTCTTTACCCGTTCTGACCGGAAAAATACGGAAAAATAATCTCTGTGCTGTCTGCTCTGTACCCATGGATGCAATGATGATACAAGAAAATAAGTACGCAAGCGAAAGTTTTCAGGTATAAAAAAACCGGATTTTTCCAAAAAAATCCGGTTTTTCTGAAAACTTCACACCCGAAAATTTATGGAGCTTTACTTATTATCCATTGCTCTTTGTGAACCTTTGCGTCTTCGTGTCCTGGTGGCAGAAAAAAAGTTCAGCAATTTTCTTTTTCTTGGCAGAAAAGAATATACCCCATCCTGAAGGAAAGTAAATTTTGGCATAATTTTCTTTCCCCTCTGTTTTTATGTTGAAATTATTTTCTGAAATCTTTACACTGATATTTGTATAATATTGTTTATCTGTTTTTTGTGTTCTGCTTAGTCAGGGAGACAGAGGTTTCACACAATTCCCCTTCTGAGAGGGGAAGTCGATACGCAAAAAAGAGGATGTTCCATGATAGTCAAATGTGAAAAATGCCAGACGGCCTTCAATATCCAGGACAGTCTGATAAAGAAAAGCGGTACAAAATTCAGGTGTTCGGGCTGCAGTCATGTGTTCAAGGTCTATCCGCCCGCACCGGCTGAACCGGAACAGGATCCGGTCATTCCGGATTCTGTCGCAAAAGAGAAACCCCGGACTGAAAAGCCGCGCATGGCTCCGGAAGCAGTTGCAAAAGAGAAATCACGATCCCATTCACAGCATATTCCCCCGGAACCGTTCCCGAAAGAAAAACCTGTACCCCGGAAACAGACTGCCATTCCGGAATCTGTCACTGAGGAAAAGCCCCAGTCTGAAATGAAGCGTGTTTCCATTGATGACACCATGACCATGGTGGATTTTTCCGAAGATGTTTTTGAGAAACGGGATGAAAAAATACCCCGTTACATTGAGGTGGGCAGTATCGGTGAAGGCGGAATGGGTGAGGTCAAACTGGCCAAGGATACCCAATTGCTGCGCAAAGTTGCGCTCAAAAGTCTGAAAAAAGAGGCGGCCTCTGCTGCGACCCTGAGTTATTTCTTCCGTGAGGCGCAGATTACCGCGCAGTTGGATCATCCCAATATTGTTCCCCTTTACACGGTCAAGGAAGCAGCCCCCAATGAACCGGCCGTGTCCTTTGTCATGAAATACATCAAAGGCCAGACTCTGACCGACATTATCACCAAAGCCCGGAATGTCTGTAAGGAAAATCCCAAAGCCCAACTGCCCGAGGAACTCAATCTCCATTCCCGGCTGGGATATTTTCTCAAAGCCTGTGAGGGCATGATTTATGCCCATCGCAAAGAGGTGATTCACCGGGATCTCAAGCCTTCCAATATCATGATCGGTGATTTTGGTGAAGTCTATGTCATGGACTGGGGCATTGCCAAAATGCTCAAGGAAATTCCCGAAACCCTTTACGGCATTCAGAAGGTGGCCGCTCGCAAATCCGAAATGTATCTGGGCGGCACAGAAGTGGGCAGCGTGGTGGGAACTCCGGGATATATTTCTCCGGAACAGGTAAAGGGACTGCCGGATGTGGGATCGGCCAGTGATCAGTTTTCCCTGGGGGTGATTCTCTACGAACTGGTCACACTGAAACCCGCGCGGCCCGGAGACATGGCCAAAAAACTGGAATGGGCCAATGCGGGAACCATCAACCAGATGGTGCATCTGATTCCGGAGAAAAAGATTCCCGAAGAACTCAAGGCCATTATCCGGAAAGCCACAAATCCTGATCCCAACCGGAGGTATCTGAGCGTAAATATTCTGGCCGAGGATGTGCGCAGATTTCTTCGCGGGGATGAAGTCAGTGTCATGCCGGACAACATTCCCCGGCGCATGTGGCGTTTCATCAACAAGCACCGTGAGGCCACAGCCATTCTGGTGCTTTCCTTTCTGCTGATTTCCTCGGCAGTCACCACTGCCACCCTGATCCGGGAACGCGCTGCCATGAAAAAGGCACAGGAGAGGGAAAAAAAACTGACCCATCTGCTGACAAAGGTGGCATCCCAGGCCCATTATATTGACAGCCGTTTTATCCGTCTGGAAGATTTGCTGCTCAATCTGGCCAACAATGCCATGTATATGATTCAGCATCCCCAGGCAGGCAATGAACGCTTTTACTGGATTTCGGATTTCAAAAATCCGGCCAAAGCGCCGCGGGATTTGGCCATGTCCCAGCTTTACCGTCTGCCTGTGAGCATTGATTATCCGGTGGTGAAAGCCGTTACCGGCGTCAATCCCGAAGATATTACCCCTCTGATGAACCGTCTGGCGCCGCTGCGGCACCATTTCAAAAAACTGCTGCTGGACAGCCGAAACAGTTACAGTCCGATTACCGATGAGGAGGCAAGGCGCCTGCTGACCATTCACGGCCTGCCTGTGAGCTGGGCATATATCGGACTGGAGGCCGGAGTCATGTATTCCTATCCCGGCAAAGCCACCTACAAGGATGATTATGATCCGAGACAGCGCCCCTGGTACAGCCTGGGCGCGCGCAAAAATGCGGTTTACTGGGGCAATCCCTATATTGACATCAACGGACTGGGCATGGTTCTTCCCTGTGCGACCTCCCTGTATGACAAAGACGGGAATTTTTACGGCGTCGCGGGCCTGGATGTGACCTATGGCAATATCATTCAGGACAGTCTCACACGCGCAGGGGCAGTGGGGGTTGTGGAAAGCTTTCTCCTCAATGAAAAGGCCGAGGTGGTGATCAGTTCCAGCCAGCTTGGACTGGACATCTCTGTAAATTCAAAGGATGGAGCACTGCAGTTGGAGACGTTTCCTGTGCAGGCTGTGGTGGACAAAATCCGGAGAAAGGAATCCGGATTTGCGGAAGTGATGCGGGACAGTGAAGCCCGGATTATCTTTTTTCATGAAATTCCCTCTCTCAACTGGTATTATCTGGAAGATGTGAAAAAAACTGCGATTCTGGGCACGGATGAGCAATGATGTTCATTGATGGGAAATTGCTGTATTCCCAAGATGATGGCCATATCTTTGGCGGTTCGCTTTTCCCTGGGCCAAACAGTTTTTTCAGAAAGGTTCTGACAGTGCACAGGGAGGCCCGGAATGAATGCCTATCTATTTCAATGCCTTGATTCCTTTAATATCCTGTGTCCTGCCCAGTATAATCAGTACGTCACTGTCCTTGATCACAAAATTCGCGGACGGGACAAGAAGAAAGTTGTCCGGAACCAGTTCTTTGATGGCAATGATATGCACATTGTATCTGGCCCGCAGATTGAGTTCCTTGAGGCTTTTGCCAATGAATTCCCGCGGGGGCCCCACCTGAACCAGATCATAATCGTCTGCAAGAGGAATGAAATCCAGAATATTGGGCCGGGACAGACCCCGTGCCACGCGCAGGGCCATGTCCCGTTCCGGATGAATGATCTCAGTGGCTCCCACCAGTTTCAAAATTTTCCCATGATCCGCATCCAGTGCTTTGGCAAGGATTTTGCGAACGCCCATTTCTTTCAGATACAGACAGATCATAATGCTGGTGCTGATTTTCGTGCCGGTGGACACAACCACTCCGTCCATGTTTTCCAGCCCCAGGGCTTTCAAAGCCTCCCTGTTTGTGGCGTCAAGCACCACTGCCTCTGTGGCATGCGGATCAATGGTCTGCACCTTGACCTTGTCCCCATCAATGGCCACCACCTCGTTTCCGTCTTCGTATAATGCCTTGGCTGTGTGAAAGCCGAAATTCCCAAGTCCGATAACTGCAAAACGTTTCATTCCTCACTCCTTTTTCCTCTGTATCTGCATCCGGGCATCTGATCATAATCTTTCAGCATGTCCGGCTCCGTGCCTGCCCCTGCAGAAAACAGATAAATCCCCGGCAGATGTCTATCCGATCATCAGATTCTCCTCAGAATACTCAACGCCGTTGCTCATGGACGTGCCCACAATGATATAGGAAAAGGTGAGCACACCGACCCTGCCGATAATCATCATCAGGATAATCCAGCTTTTGCCCCAGTTGCCCAGTCCCGCGGTTATTCCCGTGGACAGTCCCACTGTTCCGAATGCGGATACGGTCTCAAAAAGATACGAAAGAAAGGAAGGACGCTGAGCCTCCGGACTGTCGGCTGAACCGCCTATGAGAAGCATAAACAGTATCAGGGAGATGATTCCGATGGAAACAAGAATCAGTGACATGCTGCGGATTACGGTTTCCGCAGGGATGCTTTTTCTGAAGATATTGACACGCCGCATCCGCCGCACCCGGCTGAAGGTAAATACGGTCAGCAGGGCCAGTGTGGAGGTCTTGACTCCGCCGCCGCAGGAACCTGGGGATGCACCGAAAAACATGAGGAAAATCATCATGGAAAGGGTGGCCTCCTGCAGAGAGGCAATATCCACTGTGTTGAACCCTGCTGTGCGGCAGGTCACGGACTGGAACACCGGAACCAGAATGCGCTGCGGCAGAGAGGGCAGGGCTTTCAGGTTTTGCCGCTCCAGAAGGGCAAACAGGAGTGCTCCAAAAACAATCAGAATCAGAGTCGTCATCAGCACTGTCTTTGTCTGAACTGAAAGGCGTCCCCGTTCTCTGTTCCGTTTTCTGCGCAGCCAGGACTGACAATCGTAGAGCACAGGAAATCCGATTCCGCCGATGATGATCAGGCCGCAGATGGTGATGTTGAGCAGAAAATCTCCGCTGTATTGCACCATGCTGTCGGGAAACAGGGCAAAGCCCGCATTGCAGAATGCGGAAACCGAGTGAAAAACCGCAGTGTAAACTGCATAGGGAAAAGCAAATTCCCGGCTCCAGTGAAAGGTCAGAAGAACTGCGCCCATAAGTTCTGCGCCCAGTGTGAACACAACGATGCTCCTGACCAGGCTGAAAATATCCTCACGCGGGGTATGGGCAAACAGATCCTGCATGGCCATGCGCTGCCGGAAGGAAACACTTTTGCCCATCCACTGGAACAGGGCCACAGAAACCGTCATCAGTCCCAGCCCCCCAATCTGAATCAGGAGCAGGATGGCACACTGGCCGAATATAGTGAAATAAGTCCCCGTGTCCACAACCACCAGACCCGTGACGCATACTGCGGATGCGGCAGTGAAGAGAGCGTCCACCCAAGGGATATGTCCTGCTTTTGCGGAAACCGGCAGTTTCAGCACGAGCGTACCCGCAAGGATGACCATGAGAAAGCTGGCCAGTACCAGGGTCGCGGGATGGGATTTCAGGATACGGCTGCGGATGTTCATGATACAATCCCCGGATTCAGAAAATGTTCGCACACCAAATGCGCCCAGGTTTCACAGATGTCATGCAGACGGAAGCCCCCAAGCACCATGCGCTCCAGGTATGCGCCGCAGACACAGATTTCCCGCTCTGCATCCAGCGGTCTGTAACGCAGAAAAGGACAGAGCATTGCAAGATGATATTCGATCTCATCCTCCTCTCCCATATTCTGCATCAAATCTGCATCGCTCACGGTCTGTCCGACATAGCGGATATATCTCACTCCCGCGTTTTCCAAAGACTCCAGCAGCCCGCGGTGTTTGCAGCAAAGCAGAGCCATCACAGCAGTTTCTTTGGTGTGCGTGTTCCGTCTGAGCGCAGCGCACAGTTCCACCAGTTTTTCCCGTTCCTCCAGCGGGATTTGTCCGAAACAGACCGCAATGCTGCGGGGTTTTTCCTCTACAGCCCTGTCCAGACATCGGATCGGGCAGGAAATCCGTTCTGTTCCGGGTGCTGAAATCCCAATGCAGTCAGCCGGATCACAGATCAAAAAGGGATACTCCCGCGCGGGAGGATTTTTTTCTGCAATATTTTTTTCCTGCATCAGATTCATATTCTGTCATTCTCCTTTCAGTGTCCCTGTCACAAATCGTCTGCTGTCCCGTGCCAGCCGGATCACACTGACGATGACCGCAATGAACTCCAGTCTTCCCAGAAACATGGCAAGCATTTCCGCGTACAGGGCCATATCCGGCATATCGGCAGAGGTAATGCCCACGGAAAGTCCCACTGTTCCAATGGCAGAGGCAAATTCAAAAAGAGAATCTGAAAGAGAGTAACCGCAGGCGCACAGGATCATGACGCCCATCACATAACTGGCAAGGAACACAAAAACAAAAACAGTGACTTCCCGCACCCGTGTGTCATCCAGAAAAACGCGGTGACTTCCCTCCCATATGGGCGTTTCCACAACCGCTGTCCGGGGCATAAGCGCACCTCTGATCTCCCGCACCATCACTTTCCACAGCAGCCACACGCGAAACTGCTTCATGCCTCCCGCGGTTGAGCAGGTTCCGCCGCCGACAAGCATCAGCACTGTCAGTGCGAATATGCCGAACGCGTTCCAGTTTCCATACGTGACCGTGGAAAAACCTGTTGTGGTCAGTGCGGACACAGTCTCAAAAACCGCGACGCGCACAGATTTGCCAAGCACGGGATAAAGCGTCCGGCAGGTGAAAAAGAACACGGCAGACACAGACAGGGGGAGCAGCACGGCCATCAGCCGGAGTTCTCCGCTGTGTGCGGCAATCCGGAATCTGCCGCGCCACACAAGCCAGGCCGTGACAAAACTCAGATTTCCCAGCAGCATGAGGGGCAGAGTTACGGCTTCAACACCAGGGGAATCCCAGTAAGCAATACTTTCCGCGTGCGTGGAAAAACCTCCGGTGGAAAGGGCGGCAAAGGAATGATTGACTGCATCAAAAAATGACATGCCCGCGATCCGGTAGGCCAGGGTTCCCGCAATCGCATAGCAGGTGTAAATCATCAGCACCAGCCGGGCAGAACTGCGCACATGCGGCAGAAGCTGATCGCTTCTGCCCTCTGCACCGGATATGCCCGCGCCCCCAGGTCCGGCAATGGCCGACATCATGATAATGGCCAGGCCGGCACCTCCGGCAAACTGCATCAGGCTGCGCCAGAACAGGATCATCGGCCCGGCAAGACTCAGATCCACAACAGAAAGCCCGGTGGTGGTCCAGCCGCTCACGGACTCGAACAGTGCTCTGGAAAAGGAAATGTCCGAAACACTTGCAAAAGGCCATGCGGAAAAGACAATGACCAGTATCCAACTGAGGAGAACAACAATCCCTCCGTCCTGAAAGGAGAGCGTGACATCAGCACAGGGACGGAAGAGTCTCCGCAGCACAAATCCTGTGAGTCCGAGGCAGACTGCGGGAAGCGTGAAAGCCCCTGCATTCCCTGTATCTTCAGGGCAAAGCGGAAGAAGCAGGAGGGGGACGGTCATTATTCCCGCGGAAAGAACCAGGATGAATCCGACTGAGGAGAGGATGGCCGCATAAGACTGTCTGAGATATTCTTTTTCCCGCATCCGGTCTCCTATTTCTGCTCGCCCGTGAATGCCCGCAGCACGGAGCCGTGGTTTTCCGGCAGGGTAAGCAGCACTACCCGGTCTCCTTCCCGCAGTTGGCTGGCTCCGCGCGGAACAATGGGCTGGCCGTTGCGAATCACCACCCCCACCAGCGAATTTTCCGGCAAAGAAATATCTTTGAGAAATTTTCCCGCAACCGGGGAATCCGAACGGAGAATGAGTTCTGTCACATTCACCCGGCCTTCTCCGACCGGAATCAGATTGGTGATCTGCTCCAAAGAGGCCCGCTGCTCAATCAGGCTGCTGATGATATGGGTTGTGGAAAACGCGGATACGCCCAGTTTGTCAAAAATTTCCGCATTTTCCGGATCATTGGCCAGGGCCACGGCTCTGGGCACGCCAAACTGAAGCGAGGCCAGTTGGCAGATGACCAGATTGTCCTGATCGTTTGGTGTGACCGCAAGCACAGCATCCGCGGCCATTGCACCCGCATCCCGGAGAATACCGGCATCACTGCCATCCCCGCAGATCACTGTGGCTGAAAGCTGCCGGGCAAGCTGCACACATTCTTCCCTGTTCCGGTTGACAATCACAACCTCATAGCCTTTGGCCGTGAAATTCCGGCAGAGAAAACAGAGCGTTCTTCCGCCGCCGACGATGATTACTTTCATGGCAGCACTCCTTCCTGATCCGCACCATTGCTCACAGCCCGGAAAAACATCTCCGCAGCCACAGATGTGGGGCAGATGGTCCCGATTCCCATTCGGGCATAAACTTCCTCTCTTTTGGGATCAAACACCCTGGCCATGACCTGGGGAACTCCGAAAATCTTCCGCCCAATCTGCGCGACCATCAGGTTGACATTGTCATCGTGTGTGGTGGCAAACAGGATGTCGGCCTGTTTCAGCTTTGCCTCTTTCAGCACACGTATCTGTGTCGCGTCCCCTGTCACACGGAACCCGCTGAAATCCGCAGACAGGTTGCTGAAGGTGTCTTCATTTCTGTCAATCACCACCACGGAATGTCCTGCACCGCTCAGGCGGTTGGCCAGATGGGAGCCCAGACGTCCGCATCCGATGATCACGATGTAAAGAGTGTTCTTCATTTACGCCCTTTCTCCGTTTGATGCACTGGGCTTGTCCGATCCCAGATCAATCCTGCCGAATTTGTTCCAGGATGTAATCCGCTCCAGATTGGCACGGGCCGGTTTGAATGTGGGATCAATGTCCAGGGCTGCACGGTAGAATTTCTGCGCCTCCAGTCCGTCACCACTGATCTCAAGCAGGGCCCCAAGCAGGTTGTAGGCTTCGGGCTGGGTTGGATCAGCGGCAATGGATTTGCGGACGGTCTCAGTGGCAGGCGCGAATTCCCGATCCGAGATATGCCGTTTGCTCAGTTCGATTAATGATCGGTAATCCGTGATTCCGGTTTCATCCAGTGATTCCCGATCCAGCACCTGTGCCGCCAGTTCCCGTATTTCTTTTGGCGCAAAAGGTTTCTGAATGAAATCCGCGGCACCGAGCTTCATGGCCTCCACCGCTGTTTCCACGGTTCCGTGGGCTGTGATGACAATCACCCGGATGCCGGGCCACTCTTCCCGGATTCGGCGCAGCACCTCCATGCCGTCCATTCCCGGCATCTTCAGATCCAGAAACACCAGCGTGAACTGCCTTTCTCCCAGTTTTTGCAGTGCTTCTTCCCCATTGACCGCTGTTTCCGCGGGTATTCCCATCGGCTCAAGGGACTGGGACAGGGTCAGGCGGATGTTTTTTTCATCGTCAACTATCAGAAAGGCTTTTTTTTCCATGCTTCCTCCTATTGGGCTGCGGGCAGGGTAAATGTGAAGGTGCTCCCTCTGCCCGGAGATGATTCCAGCCAGATTGTGCCGCCGTGCGCGCGCACAATTTCCTTGCAGATGGCAAGCCCCAGCCCTGTGCCACCGGGTTCCTGTCCTTTCACCTGCACGAATTTATGAAAAATCTTTGACTGGTATTCCCGCGGAATACCGGGCCCGTCATCCTTTACAGAAAGATGGACACAGGTTCCCACCTGCTTTGCCATAAGCCGGATGCTGCCCCCCTTTTTCACATAGCGCAGCGCGTTGGAGATCAGATTGGTCAGCACCCAGGTAACTTTGTTGGCATCTGCCCGGACAGGAGGCACATCTCCGATTTTTTCGGATCCAAGCGAGACTTCTTTCATTTCTGCCTGGCTTTTGAAAACACCCTGTGCATGATCAAAAAGGGTTTGGACCGGAACCTTCTCAAAATCCAGTTCTATTCTGCCAGCCTCAATGCGGGACAGATCCAGCAGATCACTGATCAAAGCCTTCATCCGGAGAACCTCCTCATGTGCGGCCTGCAAAAGCTCCTGATCTTTTTCAGCAAGTTTCGGTGCGGCATGTTCCAGAAGCAGATCCACACTCATCCCCAGACTGGTCAGGGGCGTGCGAAGTTCATGGGAGGCTGCCATGACAAAATCTGTCTTGAGACGTTCCACTTCTTTCAGACGGGTGATATCCCTGAGCAGCAGCACAATGCCGGACAGACTTTGATCCTTTCCCCGTATGACTGTGACGGAAAACAGATAATGACGGGATTCATCTCCTTTTGAAAGGGTCAGAATCCGCTGTTCATCCGGGATATCCGGCTGTTTCCCTGTTTCCACTGTTTTCCGCATGATTTCAAAGAGATGGGAAGAAGGCAGGATGTCCGTACAGTTCAACCCTGCTGTTTCAGCAAAATTCAGATGCAGGATGCTCCGCGCTGCCGGGTTGATGCCGGTGCTCCTCAAATCTGTGTCAAAGACCAGCAGACCGTCCTCAATGCTGGCAAGAATCGCCTCTCCCTTGTTCTTTTCCGAAAGAATCTGTTCAATGTTCATTTCATGATAATGGCCGAGTTTCGTGGCCATATCATTGAATTCACAGGCCAGCAGCCCCAGTTCATCACCGGTTTTCACCGGAATCTGAACAGCATAGTTCCCAGCGGAAAGTTTCCGGGAGGCTTCCATCAGTCCCCGGAGCGGCTGAACAATCCGTTCTGCAAGCAGCAGACTGAAAATCAGGGCCACCGCCAATGCTGAAAGAGCCACCAGCACAGTGGACCAGATTGCACGCTGCGCGACTCTGCCTGCGCGCACACTTGCTGCATACATGGTTTCCTCATTGAGATCACGCAGGCCCGCGCAGGCTTTGCGCACATTGACAAAAAGGGGATGAATCCGTTCCTTGTAGGTGTCCAGAGAAAGAGGCAGAGGCTGTTTTGCCGTATTCCGTATATCCGTCAATGCGGAAAACTGCTCCCGGAACTTTGCGTAGTCTGTCTCAATGGACTGTATGAGTCCGGCCTCGCCCGCAATGGTGATGTTGTCTCTGGCACGGGCCATCCATTCCAGAAATACCGCCTCATTTTCCCGGAACTGGGCAATTCCTGTTTCACCATCCCCCAGAAACAGAAGCAGAATGCCGCTGTCCTGACGTTCCAGTGCATTCACCATGTTTTCCGCGGCCAGAATGCTCCGGTAGTTTTCCCGCAGAATCGCATCACCTGCCCGGCCCAGGGAAACCAGATTCATTACAGCCCACCCAACCACCAGACCCATAAGGGCAAACGCGACACCGTATCCGGTCAGTATTTTCTTTTTCAGGGTCATGGATATTTCTCCTTTTTATGACAGTCCCAATCTTCTGAAGCAATAAGTGTGCCATAATGCAATATTTGTAATTTAAATGAGTTATAAAAATCAAAATCGGATGGACATTGAAAATTGAAAGGCAGAGCAAAATTTGGCCTTGCAGAATGCAAGGCCGGGGCATGGGGAAAGCAGGATGAAAAACAGGGTACGGAACCATCAGAAAATACCGGAGTCCGCTTTTCACCGGCATGGCAAAGAAATTGAAGTTCCGGCTTTTTGCAGCTTCATCAGGTTCAAAATCAGGGTTCAGCCTGTCTGACCGGTGCCCCTTCATTTTCAAAAGACTTTCAAACCCTGTCTGAAGTCCGAAAGGAGTCCGTAACATCCCATTTTCCCTGTTGACTTCTTTAATTGCCTTATGATAGTTGTGAGAGGGAATTGGAAATATATATTTTATCCTCTTACAGCTCAGGTTGCAGGCTGCACGTCATGTTCGGGGGATTTATGGAAATCAGAAGGACGCTTCATGCGGGACAGCCAGGCACCGGGAAATATATGGATCTGTATGGGGGTCGCCGGTCTGCATCAGGTACCGGTATGATGCCGTCCGAAGCACCGGACTTACCACAGTTGAGCTGATTGCGGAAGAGCGTCCGTGGAAAAAACATTCTGAAAAAATTCCAAAATTCCTGAAAAATGAAAAGCAGGAGGCTGAAACTGTTCCTCCCGGATCACTGAATACGACAGAATTTTCCCAAAATCAACTGCTGTCAGTCCGTATAAAATACGGTGAAGCGGAACCGGGCAGACTGGTGAAGCGGCAGGAGGCAGATGGAACAGGGAAAAAAGTAT